>DAOLYC010000372.1:0-2788 GCA_035425605.1 Ferruginibacter sp. | reverse complement strand
TTGAAAATACCGCAGGCCCGCTGCCCATTGATATCAGCAGCATTAAAGCTTACGAAAAAAACAGCGGCATACAGGTAGATTGGGTGATGAACAGCGAGCAGGATATGGATAAATATGAAGTAGAAAAATCAACCGATGGCCGCCACTTTGTAAAAACAGGTACGGTATTATCAAAAGGCAACAGCAATATACAGGTTAACTATGGCTGGTTTGATGCCAACCCTGCCTTTGGCGATAATTTCTACCGCATTAAATCGTTTGAAAAGAGTGGTACAAATAAGTACAGCGATATTGTAAGGGTAAATATCGGCAAGGGTATCAGCACCGGTATCAGCATGTACCCCAACCCGTTTGAAGGCAATGGCTTTAACCTGCAATTGAATAAATTTGCAGCCGGTACTTATACTTTAACCATGTATAACAGTCTTGGCCAGCAGGTGTACAACACAACACTTACGCATGGCGGCGGCTCGGCCACACAGTTTATCAGTTTGGGTAAGGAGTTGGTAGCAGGCACTTATACCATAAAAATAAATGGCGAAGGAACCACCTTAACCCGTACCATAACAAAAAAGTAGAAAACTAAAACCAAAGAGAACGATGAAACAGCAACTGAAAAAATACTACCCGGCAGTAATACTGCTGCTGGTATTATTGATACCCACAATTGTATTTGCACAGGGCCCGCCCGACCCCAATGACATACCCATAGATGGCGGCTTAAGTTTGTTACTGGCAGCCGGTGCAGCTTATGGCGCCAAAAAATACCGGGATTATAAAAAGCATGCTGAAGAAGAAGGGGTAGAGAAATAAAATGCCATAATTCATTGCCATGGTTCGTGGCTTTTTGAATGATGAATTATGAATAGTAAATGTTGGATTTTGACTTTTGAATTTTGCTACGCCTTGGTTGGTGGCTCACCAACCAATTACAACGGCTAAATGACTTTGCGTCTTTGCCTACTTTGTTTCTTTGCGTGAAATTTTTTGCACGCAAAGCCGCTAAGGAAAACAAACAGCAAAGGTTTGATGTTTGTTTCTTCGCCTTGGTTCGTGTCTTCACGAACCGCATCACATTCACCTTCGCCTTGTTTCCTGTCATCACTAAACATTGTTGCCACCGTTTGGCCAGCTTGCCGGTAGTAGAATAACAATTTTTTTTACGAATTAAAAAATACGTTCTAACTGGTTAAGATGTGTAACGGTGTAAGTAGCCGGTATCATTGGCGAAGCATTAATATGGTTTACAAAAACAGTATCCATACCGGCATTAATAGCTCCCTGTATATCAGCATCGGGGTTATCGCCAATCATAATACTTTCGGTAAGTGATGCTTTGGCTTTGTTTAATGCAAAATCAAAAATTTCTTTTTTAGGTTTAAGGCTGTTGCTTCCTTCAGATGTAATTACTTCTTTAAAATATCCGCTTAAGCCGCTATTGTTAAGTTTGGTCCATTGGGTTTTTTCAAAACCATTGGTAATTAAATGCAGGCAGTATTTTTTTTGGGTAAGATAATTTAATATTTCAATTGTATGCGGAAACAACAATTTTTTTGTAGGCAGTATCTCTAAAAATTTTTCACTCATATCCCTGGCCAGCGCATCATCAGCAATTTTAAAATCAAGCATGGTGCGCCACATACGTTTCCACTTCAACTCTTCCGCAGTTATTAATCCATAGTGATATCGGTTCCATAGCACTTCATTATGAAATAAATATTTGGGATAAAATTCTTCAAAAGCTGCATTTATCCTTGTATTGAGATTAAAAAAAACGTACAGTTCGGACAGTGTTTCTTTTGCATTGGCATCAAAATCCCACAGGGTATGGTCAAGGTCAAAAAATAGGTGTTTATATTTAGCCATTATGTTTCTGCTATAATTTTATATGAAGCGGTTGTTAACTAAGTTGATATTGCTTATCATTGCAAGATACTGAATTAACAAAAAAGATGAATATAGTAATAACAGGCGCTTCAAAAGGGTTGGGTAAATCAATAGCCGAAGAATTTGCAGCAGATAAACAAGGGCATAGTTTTTTTTTATGTGCAAGAAATAAGGTTGAGTTAGATATCACCGCTAAAGAATTGCAGGGGCGGTTTCCCCGTATAAATATGCATAGCAAAACCTGCGATATTTCAAGTAAAAGATCAATAAAAGAATTTGTAACCTGGATATTGAACCAGGTATCACGAATTGATGTATTGGTAAATAATGCCGGAATATTTTACCCCGGCAGCGTACACAAAGAAGATGATGGCACACTTGAAAAGATGATACAGGTAAATTTGTTTGGCGCCTATCATTTAACCAGGCATTTGGTTCCCGGCATGATGAAAATTAAGAACGGCCATATTTTCAATATATGTTCCATAGCATCGTTGGCAGCTTATGCTAACGGTGGCGCTTATAGTATTAGTAAATTTGCTTTATATGGTTTTAGTAAAAACCTTAGAGAAGAAATGAAGCCCTACGATGTAAAAGTAACGCATGTATTGCCCGGTGCAGCCTATACCGATAGCTGGAGCAACAGCAAGATAGATGCTAAAAGAATTATGGAAGCAGCCGATGTAGCCAAAATGATTTATACGGCTGCTCACCTTAGTCCACAAGCCTGTGTAGAAGAAATTATTATGAGGCCTCAATTAGGCGACTTATAATATTTTACCGTATCAACTTTATTGCTGTTTACAATCTTTTGGTACAGCAGCAATATTATTAGTTTAACATTTCGTTTACCCATTTATACTTTTCATTTTTATAATACAATGGGCAAACCTTTATTTTT
>DAOLYC010000371.1:0-2803 GCA_035425605.1 Ferruginibacter sp. | reverse complement strand
AATTACGAAGGATGGCTATAAAGATTACAGATGAATGTATAAACTGCGGAGCCTGCGAGCCCGAATGTCCTAATAACGCTATTTACGAAGGTGGTGTAGAATGGGCAATGTCCGATGGTACAACAGTAAAAGGTATGTTTACCTTAATGGATGGAACACAGGTAGATGCCGATCAACGGCAGGCGCCCATCAGTACCGACATTTACTATATTACACCAAATAAATGTACAGAATGCCAGGGTTTTCATGAAGAGCCGCAATGTGCTGCTGTTTGCCCGGTAGATTGTTGTGTGCCTGATGAAATGTATGTAGAAACTGTAGAACAGTTATTGGCTAAGAAAGATAACATGCATATATAATAAGTGTTGCTAATTATAGTGTTTTTAAAAATTTGTATTATTTGCACATTGCATTGTAAGATTTTAAGGCTTAAAGGCCTATAACAGGCAGGTGATATTTCCTGCAACATGGCGAGGGTATTTGTAAAAATACTTTCGCCTTTTTATTTTGCGCTAATTAGATTAAATTGTTGCATGAACAAAATAATTTTTTTTTACTTTATTATATTGCTGGTATCCTCCTGCAATAACAAAGAACCCAAAAAAGCCAAAACGGATGCTTTTGATAAACTTGATATGATGAATGCCGATCGGGCATTTTCTAAAATGAGTGAAGAAAAAGGCATGAAAACTGCATTTATAGAATATATAGATAGCAACGGGGTTTTATTAAGGCCAGATAAGCTACCCATAGCAGGCGCCGATGCCATTGATTTTTTAATACAACAAAACGATACAGGATATTCATTAAGCTGGGAGCCACGTAATGGCATGGTTGCAAAATCTGGTGAACTTGGTTATACCTATGGCATTTACGCATTAAGGCCAACCGAAAAAGATACAATCATTTACGGCACTTATGTAAGCATCTGGAAAAAAGAAAAGAATGGTAAGTGGAAATATGTTTTAGATACAGGTAATGAAGGCATAGGAGCAGTGAATAATGAGTAAAAAAATAAAATAATTCTCATTGAATACTTTTGTTGAGGTTGCAAAAATGTTAAATCATATCAAAACCAGGTTTTGTTAAAAAAATACTGTTTACCCTTGTTGATATTTTGTTTCTTTGTAAAATAACTTACGCAGTCTAATGAAGAAAAAAATAGCATTAATTACCGGCGGCTATTCCGGCGAATCGGTCATATCTTATCTTAGCGCTTCCACCATAGAAAAGAATTTGGATACAGAAAAATGGGAAACCTATAAAATTGATATCAATCCTGCCGGATGGAATTACCTGGCACCTGGAGATGAAAAATTTCCGGTAGATAAAAATGATTTTAGCATTACCGTAGCCGGTACTAAAATAAATTTTGATGCTGTGTTGGTAAGTTTACATGGCACACCCGGCGAAGATGGTAAGCTACAGGGATATTTTGATACACTACAAATACCTTACAGTTCCTGCGATACAGCCACTTCGGCCTTAACTTTTAATAAGCGCTATACAGTGGCAGTTGCCGCATTTGCAGGAATGCATGTAGCCAAATCTGTTCACCTTTTTAATGACAAATCTTTATCGCCTGCCGAAATTTTACAAGCGTTGAAATTACCCGTATTTGTAAAACCTAATAATGGCGGTAGCAGTATTGGTATGAGTAAGGTAAAACAAGCCGATGAGCTGCAGCCTGCATTGGATAAGGCTTTTAAAGAAGATGACCAGGTATTGGTAGAAGAATTTATTAAAGGCAGAGAACTTACCATTGGTGTTTTTAAACATAAGGGCGAAGTGATAACCTTACCGATAACAGAGATAATTGCCAAAAACGAGTTTTTTGATTATGAGGCTAAATACGAGGGCGCCAGCGATGAAATAACACCTGCACAAATTGAAGAATCGGTTGCAGAAAAAATACGGGCAGCAGCCAGGAAAGCTTATGCAGTATTTAATTGTAAAGGTATTGTACGAATAGATTTTATTTTTGACACTGAAACTGAATTTCCGTACATGCTTGAGATAAATACAGTGCCTGGACAAAGTGCTGCCAGCCTGGTACCACAACAGGTGCAGGCTATGGGATGGACGTTGAAACAATTTTATACAGCATTAATTGAAGAATGCTTAAATAAAAAATAATGGAGCAAATAAATTATCATTTAAATAATCAGCGTGTTTAAATTTATAACAAACAAACCTTTTTGGATTAACTTTTTAGCAGCTATTGCGATTGCAGTACTGCTCGTTTTCCTGGTTTTAAAAACTTTAAGCTGGTTAACCAAACACGGCGAATATTTAAAAGTGCCGGCAATAACCGGTATGCAAACCGATGAAGCCATTTCCTTGCTAAAAAAGCAGGGGTTTGATGTGTACATACAAGATTCTGTTTTTACCGATACAGCTAAAAGAGGCGTAGTATTAAGGCAATTACCCGACCCAAATGCTACAGTAAAAATTAACCGTACAGTTTTTATAACAGTAAACCGGTACACTCCTCCATTAGTAAGTATGCCTAAGCTGGAAGGACAGAACCTGTCATTTGCCCTCACCATTTTAGAACGTAACCATTTGAAATTGGGAGATACCATTTACAAGCCTGACTTTATGATGGGATCGGTACTGGAACAACAATATAACGGAGTACGGATACCCGAAAAAACCAAAATACAATGGGGCAGCCATATCACATTAATAATTGGCGCCGGCCTTGAGGAAAAACAAATGATAGTACCGTCGTTAATTGGGTTAACTTTTGCCGAAGCCAAAGCTTTACTGGAACAAAATGGTATTGGGCTTGGCGCTGTAA
>DAOLYC010000370.1:0-2803 GCA_035425605.1 Ferruginibacter sp. | reverse complement strand
CATTTATATAATTCAAGGGTTGAAATTGAGAGAGCCCTGCAAACGATCTTGTGATTCCATTACTAACATTTCCATTAGGGTCCATACACGCCAAACGAAATTCAAAATTTGGGTCACTTGCAACAGGCATAAATGCTACAGGCGTATTTATCCTGTCTGAATTTAGCCTCCTGAAATCCTCATTTAGAACATCAATTTGAGATTGTATTTGAACATCGCTAATATTTCTTCCTACTCCTGGCAACTCACCTCTATGCAGTACATGAACTACAACCGGAATAATAATTGTAGCGCTCGGAACAATAAGCCTTGAAGTACTATCGTCATTGCTTATAGTGTTTATAACATTTTGTGTAAACTGTTCTAACGCTATAATACGATTATATCTTTCAGGATTGTTATTTTGTATATATGAAAGATTAAGTTCAGAACCGCATTTTATTTGTGAAAACCCATTAATATTTAATAAAATGCTATAAAGAATAGAGAGGTTGGCTAATTTGATAAATTTCATCTTATTTGATTTTTGCCCATTTTTCCTGACCAACAGCATCTGAACGAAATTGATAGTTTAAAGTCAATGTATCGCTACAAATAAAAAAGTGCACATAATTACTAATTTGCCCGGTTGCTGCATTTGTAAAGACGAGTACATTTGATAAATCACTGGGCATATTTGTAATTGTTTTTTCCATTACTATTTCATATTGATATGCCTGTTCAAATACAGCATTCCTGTAAAACCCAAGTGTTGAATGATTAGCAATTAATTTTCTCGTATACCCTTCCGAGAAGGGTGTTTTAAAAAAAATTGCACCTGTAAATGGTTGAATATAATACTCAGACACCCATTCCCAATTGCCTGCAATTAACTGAAGTGAAGTATCAATATTATTCGTGGGATTATTACATTTAACCTGATATTGTTGCCTATCTTTTTTGCAAGCCGTAAGCAGAAAAATGAAGATTAAAAAATTGAATTTCATGATAATATTTTTTAAATGACACACAAGTTGTTCAGAATGTTGCCTGGCGGGATATTGATGTACAATAAAGTTGCGTTAATTGTTTTCATATTTGTTGTTTTATTGATAACGCTGCGTATTGCTGCCTGCTTAGAACAATAATAATACTAATAGCCTCCCTTATTGCTTTTTCATAATACCCTAAGAAGTATATGGGAATCAATGAGGGCCTGATTAAATTTTTCATAGCAGTACTATTTAAAAGAAAAAATGTTTCGACCTTGTCGAAACATTTTTTTAAATAGCAAAATTTTTTAAAAAAAAAAGGCAAATGCTTTCCATTTGCCTGTTCATATAATTTTAATTATTGGGGTTTTATTTATTCCTCAATCACTATTTTTTGCCTTTCTGAGTATTTACTATCTTTAATTTCTACATAATAAATACCGTTTTTAAAGCCCTGCAGGTTTATGTTTATTGCTTTTGCCTTATTTGCTTTTTGGCTGTACTTTAAATTACCGGCATTGTCAAAAATATTAACCTGGGTAATAACAGGGCTTTGCATTTTGCTGTTTGTGGCACTCATTTTATAATCGCAGGGTGGCGGTATATTGGGAACAATAATATTTAAAAAACCTTTTGCAGGGTTGGGCGATACGGTATATTGCCTGCAACCGCCGCCACCGCCACAACTGATGGATTTAAAACCAAGTTTTTGATCAACTAAACCACATGCATTTGAAGCACTTATTTTAAATACGGCTGTTTGGCCTACGGCCCAAAAATAAAAACTAAGATAAGTTCCGTTTTGACTCCAGTTGGTATTTGTAGGCGTTGCAGCAACTCTTGTCCATACTACAGAGGTGGCTCCCCTGGCAGTCATATCAACAACAGTAGTATAATAATTACAAACATTATTATAATCTGTTGACGAATTACCATACCAAACTTTATATGGTGTTGACCCCGTATAAAGCCTTGGTTTACCTAATGCGATTACTTTTGAAACAGGTGGATAAGTTTGGCTGCAATCTGTAACTGTTGCATAAAGGATAACATCAGTATTCAAATTGCCAATTCTTGTTACATTCACCGATGTTCCGGAACTTGGATTAGGAATGCTTGCATAAGCAGTACTTGATAATGACCAGGAAACTGTAGCGCCAGGCGGAAGCCCATTTAAATAATATGTAGAAGAACCGGTACAAATAGCCTGAGCCCCTGAAATTGAAAAGGTAGGCGACGGCCTCGAAATGAGTACTGTAGCATATGGTCCATTTGCATATAACCCAGCTCCACAACTTATATTGGATGCTTTTATTAAAATATTAACCCCGTTGCCAGTGGATAAATCAGAGGTTACTACAACATCATTTCCTCCGGGTATCCAATTGCTTCCTGTAGAAACATTTGCGCCTATTGACCACCCGGCAGGCAATTGATATTCATAATCTGTAACAGTGCCAAAACAAATATCCGGGCTTTCAAATGTTGTATGCCACTGAATATTGGGAAAGCTAATAGTTGCACTTGTAGCCTGGCACCGGGGAAACACAAGGGGTTGTGCCTGGTTTGGAACTACCAAATTGCATGGAGGAAAGGTTAGAGCAGGATCGGAAAAAAACAAAGATTTTATTTTCTTAAATTCAAAATCATGATGCGACCCATCGGTAAAATTAACAGTAAACCATTGCTTTTTATTTGCATCTGCAAATTTTCCTTTAAATATAAATGTACTTCCAACAGGTACCGAAGGTAATTGTGTAACAAAGCACCCATTACCCCCAATCATACTACTGTATGGTTTTGTTATTATAGCCGTAAAAGTATATTCAGTA
>DAOLYC010000369.1:0-2822 GCA_035425605.1 Ferruginibacter sp. | reverse complement strand
AAAATAAGAATCCTGTTTATGACTAATTGCTGCAATTTGCAAACCGATGCTTTTATATTTTTTTTCGGGAAACAAATAACCAATTTTGGCAAAAGCTTCATATCGGTTGATATTAATACCCACTCCATAAAGGTTGGTAGTATTTTTATCTTTGTCAGGATCAAAATTTACTTCCCCACTTGTTCGCCTGTCATTTAAAATCTTTATTCCAAATTGAGCCATTACGCCTTTGCTGTTATCAAATTTATAACGGTTCACCATACTGAAAGTATTACCTGTTGGCTGATCTCTAAAACCATCTTTATTAAAATCTATCTTATTATTTGTAAGAAAATTATCGTGCAGTAATAATCCTACCGACAATTTTGTATTTATTTTTTGTGAAAGATTTAAATTCAAATCTGTTTTACCCATTTCATTAACATATAGGTTTGCCAATAGCTTTTCACTGTTCTCAGGCTTTTTTAGTTCTACATTTATTTGTCCAGCAATGCTTTCATACCCATTGGCAACAGAGCCTACTCCCTTCGTTAACTCAATGGATTCTATCCACGGGCCGGCAATAGAATTTAACCCCAACGGTGTAGCAAGTCCTCTGGGCCCCGGTAAATTTTCTACTGTAAGTTGTGTATAATTTCCACTAAGGCCTAAAAGTTGAATTTGTTTTGACCCTGTAACCGCATCATTATATGATACATCAATAGATGGATTGGTTTCAAAACTTTCACTTAAATTACAACAAGCAGCTTTCACAAGTTCGGCGCCAGTCATATTCATTGTGCGTATGGTAGTAAGGTTATTACTATATACCGATCGTTTTCTGGATGCCACTACAACTTCTTTTAATTCGTTTTTTGATGCCAGTACAATTTTCAGTTCTTCATGTGAATTTATCTTTATGGTGTCGGCTTTGTATCCTGCAAAGCTTACAACAAGTTGCTTACTTAATTCATCAGGCTTTACACTGAATATTCCGTTATTATCCGTTTGCACACCAATGTTTGTTCCTAACCAAAAAACACTTGCGTTTTGAAGTGGTTTAAAATTGCCTTTATTATCTTCTTCTAAAACCATTCCTTTGATATAATTGGCCGGCACTTCCATACCAGCGTTACTTATTTTTTTAAAAGAAGAATCAACTGCGGCATTCACCTTATTTAATTCATCGTCGCTTGCAGGTGATATATGTATAGATTGATTTTTAGGATCCCGGTAATGACAACATTGTGGCAAAGCATTGTACACAGCGTTTTTTGCTTTACGGTTTTCAAGGTCGTGGCCTGCTGCAACAATTCTGTTCTGTATTTTTTCTAACGATATTTTTGCAGGGTTATAAAGTAACGATAGTTGTTTGGTATTAACATTCCATACGGCATTTTTTACCGCTTTTACCTTAACAGCCTCTTCTATTCTTTCTTTGCATTGTTCGCAAGCACCATATACCTTAAATGTAATGGCAGTATATGCATTAGCATTTTCTGCAGATTGCGAATTTGATGCATTGCTCCATATTAGCAGCAAAAACATCAGTATATATTTTATTTTATTCACAATATTTAATTTTTTGTTTACAACATTAAGCACATCCATATTTGTGATACCGTTGCCCGTTATAAGCAACAGTATCACTAAATATTTCCTACGGAATTTATTTTGTTAAAGAGAAACTCATTTCACACCAGAACAATCTGGTTGATTTTTTTGCATAATCAAAAGCCGTAGGCTAATGTATATACAGATTAAACGCTGCATAAACATTCACTTCAACATTATTGTTTATTCTCTTCGTGGCTGTCTTGCTTTTGTTTCAAATTCATTCCGCAAACAGGGCATTTACCCGGCTTGTCGTAAGTTTTATCTTTTTCGCATTTCATCGGACAAGCATAAGCTACCGCAGTTGGTTCACTTGTTTCGGCTTTGCGATCGTATTTACAACAGCCATGCAAATTATCGTAAGCGGTTTGTACGGCTGTAAAGTCCTGTGTATCGTAACCGCTGTTAGCAATAGATTGCTGTATTTTATCTGAAGTAGTTTTATTAACGGCGTAAGTAACTTTAAGCTCTTTGGTATCTTCATTCCAATCGGCTTTTTTTGCACCGGCCTTTTTTGCAGCCTTTTCAATGGTTGATTTACACATACCGCAATTTCCCCAAACCTTGATGGTGTCTGTTTTTGTGGTTTGTGCCTCTGTAGTATTGATAGAGAATATGCTGAATATAATTGCAGCAAATAATGATAATGTTTTCATTTTAATAAATTTTAATTTTGAATAAATTTTAATGATTGAACCAAATTAATTATTTGGCCAGTGGCAGTTGAACTAATTTATTCTAAATTCTGAAAACACAATTCAATATACAGGCAGAAGGCGCTGCATAATCAGGAGGAGCATTATTTTTAGGAGTAATTAATACAAAATTCTCCGGAGCTTGCCAATCGTAAATAATATGATTATTAAGAACTGCAGTTTGGTTAGTAGAAAAATTTATTTCATTAACAACAGTTTTATGAAAATCGTTGAGCTTATAAAATTTATATTCATCATGGCAACATCCGGTTTTCTTTTCCTTCATGCCGCATTTACCACATTTATCATTTGCAGAACCATATAAATCCATACCGGCCTTTTTGCCCATACAATAATGCAGTTCCATAGCCACTCCCGAGGAAATAGCCATATATAATACTGCCAGTATGCCTAAATATATTTTTTTCATCTGTTTTGCAAATGTACATCAGATTATTTTATATATACCATGATTGAATTAAAAAACCAATTTTTAACATGTGTGAAATACCCGGCCGGGTATAAAAAATAACT
>DAOLYC010000368.1:0-2833 GCA_035425605.1 Ferruginibacter sp. | reverse complement strand
TTTTCGGCTTAATAGTAACCTACCCGTCATGTGGCCTAATATGGTGGTATAGGGATTTTCAATAGCTGTTATCAATCTTTGCATAGCTTTTTCTTCAGTCATTTTTAAAATGCTGTGTACCGATGCAATAACAAGATCAAATGTTGCAAGTACCGGGTTGCTGTAATCCAGGCTGCCATCGTAAAGTATATCGCTTTCTATACTTTTAAAGATTTTAAAACCGGCTATTTTGTTATTCAACTCATCAATCAACTGATGTTGCGCAATTATCTTTTCTTCATGTAATCCCTGTGCATAAAATGCACTTTTGCTATGATCGCTTATTACTAAATATTCATAGCCTTGTTCTTTTGCTGCTAATGCCATTTCTTCAAGTGTATTGCTTCCATCGCTCCAATTACTATGGCTATGAATGATACCTTTAATATCTGTAGGTTGTATTACCAGTGGTAAAGGTGCAGCTTTTGCCAGCTCTATTATTTTTGCAGTTTCTCTTAAATAAGATGGGATGAAATTTATGCCGGCACCACTGTAAAAAGCAATATCATCATCTGGTTTAATTTTTTTATAATCAGGTTCTCCACAAATTGATTTAAAAGCCGTTATAAATTCTTTGCTGCCGCTTGTTTCAAAAAGTGTCTTCTTATAATTATCTACTCCTGTGTATAACCTCAGTTTAAGGCCGTTTAATAGTTTATATAAAAGAGAATTGGGGGTTTCTTCCAATAATTCAGGAGGTTGAGCCGATTGGAATTTTGGTTTTATCTGGTCAATGGTACTTATTACAACATATTCCAGTTCGTCAACAATTTCAAGATGCCTTTTATAATTTCCGGTAAGAACAACATTTTCGGGTAAAAATAATTTTTGTAGATAAGCTGTTATCTGCGGTTCAACTGCTTCTACCTGTGCATATAAATGACTTCCCTGGTTATTTAAATAAAATTCTATGGTTTCAATAACATTTTGCTGGGTTTTTTCACCAAATCCTTTATAAAGTTTTAACCTGTTTTCCTGGCATGCATACAAAAGTTCACCAATGCTTTCAATACCCATTTCTTTCCATATTGTTGAAATCTTTTTAGGACCGATACCTTTTATGTTCAGCATTTCTAAAACACCTGCTGGAGTTTTTTCAATCAAATCTTTTATAACTTTTAATTCGCCTGTTTCTAAAATTTCGATAATTTTTTTAGCTGTTGATTCGCCAATACCTTTTATTGACGAAATTTTTTCTTTTGGAGTTTCGGTTAATTGTAAAGGAAGTTTTTCAATAGTAAAAGCTGCCGAAGCATAAGATTTTGCTTTAAAATTATTTTCCTGGTGAATGTCCATTAATTTGCTTAAAAGCGAAAAAATGTCTGCAATTTGGTAATTATCCATCCTTTAAAATTGATACTGTAAAAGTATGAATTATAAAAAAGATAGTTTGCAAATCATCGAATATGAATATAAAATTGGTTTGAAATAAATAAATATGTACAAATTGGTGATGTCTTAATTACTGAAATAAGGTAATTGAATTTTATCTTTTTTTGTAAATAAATGCAATATTTAAATACAGGTAAATTATTTTTTTTATTTACAATGATATTTGGGTAACGATTAAAATAAGTAAAATAAATATAAATGTAACCTGCTGTAGTAAAGGGTTTGAGCAAATAAAAAGTCCTGGTAAAACCAGGACTTTAATGTTATTTAGCGATGCTAAATTCAGAAGATTACTTCTTTTTTGCAGCAGCTTTCTTCTTAGGAGCAGCTTTCTTTTTAGGAGCAGCTTTCTTTTTAGGAGCAGCTTTCTTTTTTGGAGCAGCTTTTTTAGCAGCGGCTTTTTTAGGAGCAGCTTTTTTAGCAGCTTTTTTCTTTGTTGCCATTTTTTAAAATTTAATGGTTAGTAAATAATACTTAAAAATAGAAAGTTTTTTTAAACTACCAAAAAAATATTAAAAAATTATGCTGTAGCTTCTACCGCGGTAACGGAAACAATTGTTTTATCACCTTTGGTTTTTTTGAATTCAACCAGGCCATCAGTCATAGCAAAAATGGTAAAGTCTCTTCCAACTCCCACATTTTTACCAGGATGATAAGTTGTTCCTCTCTGACGGATAATTATATTTCCTGCTATTGCAGGTTGACCACCATAAATTTTTACACCTAATCTTTTACTTTGCGAATCACGACCGTTTTTTACCGAACCTTCGCCTTTTTTATGTGCCATGTTTTTATTTTTATTTTTTTAAAATCGCTTTTGTTACAAACAGGATTAATTTTTTTTTGCGAAAATAAAAATTAAGCGATTGCAGTTATTTTTATTTGTGTGTATTGTGTACGATGACCATGTTTTTTACGGAAACCCTTCCTTCTTTTCATTTTAAAAGCTATTACTTTATCACCTTGAACAAGGTCATTGATGATCTCGGCTTTTACTACTGCTTTTACATCCGGCCCTGCAACAATATTGCCATCGGTTCCGGTCATCAATACTTCGGAAAATTCTACAGAATCTCCGGTTTTCCCCTCTAGATGAGGTACGTATAAGCTATCGCCCGCTTTAACTTTAAACTGCTGGCCTGCTATTTTAACTACTGCTAACATAATATTCCCAATTTAGTCCCGATTTTTTCGGGTGGCAAAGGTAGTGATTTATATCTTACAACTGTATCATTTTTTGCTTTTTTATTCAAAGATTGTTGAAAAAAAGTAGCAGAATGATGAATTTTAAGCCTAAAATCAGTTGAAATTAGTTTTAATTAAAAAACCTCACATAAATGTGAGGTTTTTGTGGGAGCACACGGGTTCGAACCGCGGACCCTCTGCTTGTAAGGCAGATGCT
>DAOLYC010000367.1:0-2835 GCA_035425605.1 Ferruginibacter sp. | reverse complement strand
TTGGTCGTTACCCTTTGTAATATCACCGGTCGATATATTTTTTTGCAACAACGCTATGGCCTTATTGAGCTGGCCAGAGCCAGCATAGAATTCTGCCAGTTGTAAGTTATCATCCACCCATTGACTGACAGGGGAAGTTTTGGATCTTACACTAATCATTTCCAGCAATGCTTTCTCTGCTTCGGTATATTTTTTTGCAGTGGTATAAACAGTTGCCTGTAATCGTAATCCTGTGGCTATATAATTCAGGTTTTGAATTTGCCTGCTTAATATCAACCCTTTATTAATAAAAAAGAGTGCAGAGTCGGAGTGGCCAATCATTGTAAAAGCATACCCTTTATTTAAATAAGCAGGTGCCAGCACTTGCATAAAACGGTTACTTTTACCAGTAGCCAACACTGCCCTATTTGTCCATTTCAAGGCCTCTTCATACTCCTGTCTTGCAATGGCAATAGAACCAATTGTATTGCTGGAAAGTCCTACGTTTAATGTATCGTTATATTTTTCCGCCTGGGTTAATACTTTATATAAAATTTCCAATGCCTGTTCAAATCTTGCCTTTGATCCATAATACATGGCCTTCGCCCTTGATAGTTTGAAATAAATATCCCTTTTACTATTATCCGTTACTGGATTTTTATCAAATTCTGGTTCAATAAATAGTACTGCACTATCACTCCAACCCCAGCGAAAATACCAGTTGGCATAGGCCAACGCTGCAAGACTTTTATTACGTTGGCTACTACTTTTTTCAGCCAAATCTTTTACCTGAGGGCCATATATATCAAGACTATCACGGTTTACACTTTGAAACTCTTCAAACAGTGATAAAAAGGCAGTGAGCTTTTCCTCATCATTCGTTGCTGCATATATTTTTTTCCTCAGACTATCAATAATGGCTGTCTGGCAGTTGGCAGTCTGACCAACGGCACACAGCAATAAGGCTATTATATAAATCCGGAGAAAGGTCATATATAAATAATAAGGCTAAAATATTTCAATTACTGGCATTTTCAATACCTCTACTACAAATTAGGTATTCGCAGCTTTAATAAGATAATGAATTTTTACACTGCCATCTGATATCCTCTTAATTCAATCTATCAATCGTTTTTTAAACCATTTAACACTTTAAGCATGAAAAAAATTTTATGTATGTCAATGGTCTGGTTGTTGATGGCAACCGCCATACACTCCCAGGGTGTGTCTAAATTGTTTGGTCTGGTAGGAGGGTTTCCTCAAGCCAGTCAATCTTCCAATGGCTACCTTTTTAGTACCGATAGCTCTGGTAATAATTTTCAACCGCAGTACAATTTCCCTGTAACGGTTTCCGGAGGCTTGCCTTTTTATGTAGAAATGATTCCTTACAATGGAAAATTATATGGCACTACCAGCCAGGGCGGTAGTAGTAACTATGGGACCATTTTTGAATATGATCCGGTAACTAATATCTACACAAAAAAAATTGAATTTGGCCCAACAGTCAGCATCACCGGCGGCACCCCAAAAGGTTCTTTACTATTATACAATAATAAATTTTACGGTTTGGCATCAGAATATGGAACAGGGGGTGCCGGCTGCCTTTTTGAATGGGATCCGGCTACTAATGTATACACCAAGAAATTTGATTTTACAGGGACAATAGGGGCTTACAAAGGTACCCGTCCTCAAAATTCATTGCGTTTGTATAATGGTAAAATGTATGGTACCACACAGCAAGGCGGAACCAATAACCAGGGAGTGGTTTTTGAGTGGGACCCGGCTACCAATACCTATACCGACCTGTATGATGGCATCGCTGCAACTGGCTATGAGTTTTACAATAACATCACGGTGTATAATAATAAATTGTACGGCACATCTCATTTTGGTGGTGTACCTAACCGGGGAGTACTTTTTGTAATTGACCCTTCACTGCCTAATGGAAGTAACTATACGGTACTAAAAGAATTTACTTATGGTGCTGAGGGTGCTAGTGTAAACGGGAACGACATGATTGTTTATAACAATAAGCTCTATGGCTGTTTGCATGAAGGTGGTACAAGTGGCCTGGGTACGTTATTTGAATATAATCCGGCAACTGTAACGTTTACAAAACTGATAGATTTTAATGGTGCTGCTACGGGTGGTAATCCAATTGGTAAATTAGTGGTCAATGGCTCAAAATTTTTAGGTTTATGTGCCGGTGGCGGGGCTAATAACAGGGGTGCCATTTTTGAATGGGATCCGGCGAGTCCCGGAGTTATTACCAAAAAAGCTGACCTGGGGCCTGATAATTTAATTAATGCAATTACCCCTCTCGGTACACTTACTTTATTCAATTCTAAATTCTATGCACTATCATACAATGGAGGTTTTGTAAACAGAGGTACTTTATTTGAGTATGATTATTCTACCAACACGGTAATAAAAAAATTAAATTTAGATGCTGCTGAAACAGGACGGATACCTTATGGAAAACCTATATTGTATAATGGTAAGCTTTATGGCACATGTTATTATGGTCCGCAAGAAAGTAGCGGCACACCTTATGGATGCATATGGTCCTTTGATCCCTCCACATCTACTTACACCAGAAAATTCAATTTTGATATCGCCAACAGTGCAGCCAATGGCAGAGGGCCTGTTTCATCACCAATTGCTTACAATGGGAAATTGTATGGAACCACCTCTAGCGGAGGTATAAGTGGTTTAGGAGTTTTTTATGAGTACGATCCTGTAACTGAAGTGTACACCAAAAAAGATATGCAACCAATCGGGGGAGCTTTTCCTGCTGCCGAGCCAATTGTGTATAATAACAAATTATATGGGATGACTAATAACGGTGGCACAGGC
>DAOLYC010000366.1:0-2843 GCA_035425605.1 Ferruginibacter sp. | reverse complement strand
CTAAAAATATAAATCCCTTGTACTCCAGTTTTTCTTTTTGTAAACCCCTAATAGTGGGTTCAATAATATTTTCTTTTACTTTTTGAATGTATGCAGCATCTACAAAAGGCAATGGACTAACAGCGCCCATGCCACCAGTGTTAAGACCTGTATCGGCCTGCCCTATGCGTTTATAATCTTTGGCTTCGGGAAGTACTACATAATTTTCTCCATCGGTTAATACAAATATGCTTAATTCTATGCCGGTTAAAAATTCTTCAATTACTACTTTTTTACCTGCATCACCAAATTTAAGCTGGTTCAGCATCAAATCAAATTCTGCTAGCGCTTCAATATGTGTAGTACAAATTAAAACACCTTTTCCGGCTGCCAGCCCATCGGCTTTTAAAACTATGGGCAAAGATTGGCTTTTAATATATTCAACACCTTTAGTATAAGTTGTTTTATCAAATTCGGCATAAGCAGCAGTAGGTACCTGGTGTCTTTTCATAAACGCTTTGGCAAAAGCTTTACTACCTTCTAACTGCGAAGCTGCTTTAGATGGGCCAATGACTTTTACATTTTCAAACCCTTCCTTATTCTTAAAAAAATCGTAAATGCCATTTACCAGTGGTTCTTCGGGGCCAACTAAAATCATCTGAATGTTATTTTCTGTACAGGCCAATGCTAATGCATCAAAATCTGTAACAGCAATAGGCAGGTTGGTACCACATATTGCTGTACCGGCATTGCCTGGCGCTATAAACAAGCTGCTGCAATGTGGGCTTTGATTAAGTTTCCAGGCTAATGCATGTTCTCTGCCGCCGCCACCAATTAAAAGTATGTTCATTAAAACTGTATTTAGTAGGCTGTAACTAATGCGTGCGAATTTAAAATGCTATTGCTTTATTTCAATGATTTTTTTTCAAAAATGAAAGGGTTTATTAACTTATGTTTTATTATTTGATGTTTTAATTTTGTTGATGCTTAGCATATTTTCACTATTTTGAGGCACTAAACTAACTAACTAGTATATAAAATCTACAAAACATGACTGAACAAACGATTAAACAAACCGGCCACCCGAAAGGTTTATGGGTACTTTTTGGTACCGAAATGTGGGAACGATTTAATTATTATGGCATGAGAGCCATATTGGTACTTTTTATGACAAAAGCTCTTTTGTTTGATAAAGTTTTTGCATCTAATCTTTATGGTAGTTATACCAGCCTTGTTTATCTTACCCCGTTAATTGGAGGATTTGTAGCTGATAAGTATTGGGGCAATCAAAGATCGATTATTGTGGGTGGATTAGTGATGGCTTTAGGAGAATTTGTATTATTCTTTTGTGCATCTATATATCATACTTCGCCAGATTTTTCAACACTTTTGTTTTTTACCGGTTTAGGATTGATGATTGCTGGTAATGGATTTTTTAAACCAAACATATCTTCTTTAGTTGGCCAAATGTATCCCAAAGGAGACCGGCGAATTGACTCAGCATACACTATCTTTTATATGGGTATAAATGTAGGAGGCATGCTAGGGCCATTTCTTTGTGGGCTTGTTGGTGATACCGGTAACCCATTGGATTTTAAATGGGCATTTTTAATAGCTGGCTTTGGTATGATTTTAAGTGTGATCATACAATTGGCTTTTCATAAAAAATATGTGCTTGACCCTGATAAAAATACTTTGGGCTTAACACCAGCAGGTACACCAAAAGCGTGGCTTAATCCTATATTTATTATACTGGGATTAGCGGCATTTTCTGCATTGGCAATTGGCTTACTGTATATTGATGTACGAATTGTACCTTATCTTACTTATTTGTTAATTGCCGCCACTTTATTTATAGCATTTATAATTTTTTCTGATAAATCTCTTGTTTCAATTGAAAAACAACGAATAGGTGTGATATTTATAACCGCCTTTTTTGTAATATTCTTTTGGAGTGCATTTGAACAGGCAGGCGCTTCTCTTACTTTCTTTGCTGAAGAACAAACCCAACGGAATTTAGGCTTTTTTACAGTACCAACAAGTTGGTTTCAGTCGCTTAACTCTGTTTTTGTTGTTGTTTTCGCTCCAATATTTGCATGGCTTTGGCTTAAACTTGGTAAATACGAACCTTCTTCACCAACAAAAATGGCTATGGGCTTATTTTTACTTGCTTTAGGATATTTATGGATTGCTTTTGGTGTAAATAATGTAGGCACTGGTGTAAAAGTAAGTATGATTTGGTTGATAGGCATGTATGCATTACACACCTGGGGCGAACTTTGTCTTTCTCCGATAGGCCTCTCATTAGTAAATAAACTGGCACCATTTAAATATGCCTCCTTATTAATGGCAGTATGGTTTTTGGCAAATGCTGCAGCAAATAAACTGGCTGGTGTATTAAGTGCACTTTACCCAGATGGTAAAACAACCAGTTTTTTAGGCTATCAGATGAGTAATAACTACGATTTTTTTATGTTGTTTGTTTTGATGGCGGGTGTTGCATCTCTTATACTTTTCCTGCTATCTAAAAAACTTCAAACTATGATGCATATTGGTAAGTAATATTTATAATATACATAGGCCCCGAATCTCAAACGTTTCGGGGCTTTTCATTTAAATTATTAATTAATCATACAAGCATGAGCAATTCTTCCAAACACCCCAAGGCACTGCCATTTTTATTTTTTAGCGAAATGTGGGAACGTTTTGGTTACTATTTGATGATAGGTATTTTTTTGTTGTACCTAAAAAATGTAGAACATGGTTTTGCCATGACCAATACCGAAGCATCGGACCTGTATGGCACTTTTATAGCCCTTGTTTTTCTTACACCATTTGTAGGAGGGCTGATTGCCGATCGTTAT
>DAOLYC010000365.1:0-2845 GCA_035425605.1 Ferruginibacter sp. | reverse complement strand
TTTTTACCATATTTTTGAACTACATAATCTAAAACTTTTTGTCTTCCTTCATCATCAAAATCTGTATCAATATCCGGCATTGATTTACGCCCAGGATTTAAAAAACGCTCAAAAAGTAAATTGTATTTGATAGGATCTATATTGGTAATTCCTATGCAATATGCTACTGCACTGCCTGCTGCAGAACCACGCCCAGGGCCAATAAATACACCCAGGTCTCTACCAGCTTTGATAAAATCGCTAACTATTAAGAAGTAACCGGCAAAGCCCATCTTTTTTATAATATCCAATTCAAAACTCAATCGTTCTTCTGCCTCGGGTGTTAGTATTTTATACCTTTCCTTTGCGCCCGACCAGGTTAAATGTGCCAGGTATTCATCCTGCGATTTATAATTTGGCGGTACTGTAAAATGGGGGAGAAGTATATCTCTTTTTAAGTTCAATAATTCAACCTTATCTACAATTTCGTTTGTATTATCAATGGCTTCAGGCAAATCTTTAAAAACTTCGCTCATTTCTGTACTGGTTTTTAAATAAAACTGATCGTTAGGAAAAGCAAAGCGTTTGTTTTTTGCAAATACATCATCATCGGTAAATTCCCGCAG
Organism: Ferruginibacter sp.; assembly: GCA_035425605.1. GTDB lineage: Bacteria > Bacteroidota > Bacteroidia > Chitinophagales > Chitinophagaceae > Ferruginibacter. The sequence goes on along the minus strand of DAOLYC010000365.1, from coordinate 2,240 downwards.
GGCAGGGGTACTTTGTTTTTCGCCGGTGTTTATGCATAGTAAAATGTCGTGTGCATTAAAATCTTTTTGATCTACATAATGACTATCGTTACTGGCTATAACTTTTACTTTATACTTTTTAGCAAATTTCAATAACACTTCATTTACCTTTTCCTGTTCAGGAATTCCGTGTCGTTGCAATTCAACATAATAATCATCCTGGAAAATATTTAACCACCATTTAAATTCATTTTCACCTTCTTTTTCACCAAATTTTAAAATGGTTTGCGGCACCAATGCGCCCAGGCAGCAGGTAGTAGCAATTAGTCCTTTGTGGTATTTATGTATAAGCTCCTTATCTATCCGTGGATATTTTGAATACATTCCTTCAATATATCCAAGCGATGTAAGCTTAACCAGGTTTTTATAACCTTCGGCATCTTTTGCTAATAATATTTGATGGTGCCGTGGATCTCGTTCATCTTTACTAAAACTTTTGCGATGCCGGTCTGTTGTAATATAAAATTCGCAGCCAACAATTGGTTTTACTTGTAATGTGCCATCATCATTTTTATTTTTGTATGCTTCTTTAACAAACTCAAAAACACCAAACATATTTCCATGATCGCTAATGGCAAGAGCAGGCATACCATCCTTTTTTGCTTTTTCATATAAATTTTTTATAGAAGCAGCGCCATCTAATAACGAAAACTGTGTGTGAACGTGTAAATGTGAAAACTTCATTGCTTAAATGTAAATAGCCGTTTTTGAATAAAATGATAAAATAGATATACAACTTCTTCCTCAACGATGCTTATATGAATAAACAAATTGCACTTTAAAAATAAAAGGAACAACCTTTAAGGTAGATTGTTACAAATATCGCAAACAATAAACTGCCTTTCTAATTCGTTTTTCCACAAGTATAAATACTATTTTTTTTGTATTTTAAAATAATGTTAACAGCTTGCAAGTATGGCCTTCTAAGGTTATCTTTGCAACTCATTTGGAAATACTTATTTTTTTAATCAGTTAGTAGGACAAGAATAACAGGCAAGAACAGATCATCAGCACAATTACAGGAAATCATAGAAGAATGAAAAACACAAGGTTAAGTTGTACTTACGTTTTAAACCCCAAAGTTTACGTATGCAAAACTTATTTTTTATCACAGTTGCAACAGGCATCTTATCGGCAACTTCATTTACAGTAAAAGCTCAGCCTTCTGTAAATATCGAGCAATTGAATACAGGCTCAATTCAAAAATCACAAAAATTCATTAATGGCATAGAAATACATTCAGGCACAGCAGTACTTTCAGGTAATACCATTATGCCAGTTAATAAAACTATGGAAGCATCAAATATGCCGGCCATTGAAGATTGCTCTTCATTACAATTTAAATATGCTCAATTGCTTAATATGGATGTTGAATCCTTAACCAATAAAATGCTATTTGAAGAAATTGAAAAATGGTGGGCTACCAATTACCGATATGGTGGAACTTCAAAAAAAGGTATTGACTGTAGTGCTTACACAAGTGTATTATTAGCCGATGTGTACGGACTTTCTGTAGCCCGTACTGCACGTGCCCAATATGCCGAATGTGAAAAAGTAGATAAAGCCGACCTTAAGCAAGGCGACCTTGTTTTTTTTCATACAAAAAGAGGCGTAAGCCATGTAGGTTTATATTTAGGTAATGGATATTTTACACATGCCGGATCTAGTACAGGTGTTACCATCAGTAATCTTGATGAAACTTACTGGAATAAAAAGTTTATTGGTGGCGGAAAAATCATTACCTCTACTGCAACAGTTGAATAAAAGATTTTTTAAAATTAACCAGGGAGATTTTTTTAATCTCCTTTTTTTATGCCCAATCTTTTTTGTACAACTTGCCAAACAGGAACAATATCTGGCGATAGTTTAAATAAAAATGTTCCACTAATATATAGCAACATAAATAAACAGCTTCTGCATATCATACCTGCAAAGCCATGCAGGTTAATAAAAGCAAAATAACTGATATAAAAAGCTGACACCCCTAATAATAAAGTGTAAACTGTTTTTAGTGTAAAGGGTTGCAGGTTAAACTTTTTAATTAAAAACAAATAGCGTATTGTGTTGTAGATAGTAAAGCTGATAAGGTTTGCAATGGCAGGCCCCAGCACACCAAAATAATATTTGGTAAAGATATAATTAAGTGGAAGTGTTAATGTTAGTAAAATTATCCCTGTAAAAAAATCGAAACGCCAACGTGT
>DAOLYC010000364.1:0-2865 GCA_035425605.1 Ferruginibacter sp. | reverse complement strand
TCTGTCGCCATGTTAAAACCAGGTGTTTTATATAAAGATGTTTACTTAAATGCTGCACAAAAAATTGTTGAAGGAATGCAGCAGCTTGGCATAATGAAAGGCGATGCTGCCGAAGCTGTGGCAGCAGGCGCACATGCCATGTTTTTTCAATGTGGGCTGGGGCACATGATTGGATTGGATGTGCATGATATGGAAGATTTGGGAGAACCTTATGTAGGATATACCGAGATGTTGAAAAAAAGTACACAGTTTGGTATCAAATCATTAAGGCTTGGAAGAGCTTTGGAAACCGGTTTTACGCTAACTGTAGAACCGGGTGTTTATTGCATTCCGCAATTGATGGATAACTGGAAAGCTGAAAATAAATTTGCTGAATTTATTAATTATGATACATTGGAAAAGTTCCGCCATTTCAGCGGTATTAGGGTAGAAGAAGATTATTTGATAACAGAAACAGGTAGTCGCTTACTTGGTAAAAAATTACCTATGGCGGTAGATGAAGTTGAAAACCTGAGAGCACAAAGTTTATCTTAACCTGTTAACAAGTTATGGGTTCATCTGCTTTTTTTAAACGATTAATGCAAAAAAATTACTGGTAAAGTTTTGCCTTTAAAGCCGGCCTTACACTATCTGCCACACTTTGAAAAAGGTTTAGAGGAACACCATTGCTATTGGCATCGTTCTCCAGGTTTGTTATCGTAGTAAGATAATTTCTCCATGCATTGGTACCGCTTGAAGTATATAACCTATTATCGTTTGGCATATTAACAGTAAGCACTACAGTAGAACTATTTATCCTGCTAAGGTCATCGGTTCCTTTAGGTAAAATCAAAACTACTTTCCAAATATTGGATGGCACTGTTACATTACCACCATCAATGGTATTTACTAAAGTATTTGATGAATTATATCCACCCTGGCCATAATTCCCCATCACTATGTATGCTTCTTTAGTTGTACCAACTAAACTGTTGCGAACAAAATCTTCCAGCCCCGCCCATGGGCCACTGTTCATTTTAGAAGCCTGCGGAATCATATTTGTCATCAGGAATGTTGATGAATTGGCATCTCTGGAAGATGTTCTATCGCCCGATGGGCAATTATGTCCCCTGTCGAAACCACTATTATTATAACTGCTATTTTGTACCTGGTACCAGCCAATGGGTAAGTTGGGGTCGGCCCTGTAATCATCTTGTCTTGATGTAGATCCGATGTCTTCACTTTGCAAATGCCAGGCAATCCATACCGAAGTGCCCCGGTTACGATTATACGCCATTTTATAATAGATATTATCCTTTAAATAATTTTCGGGAAACGACGATGAAGCAATTGCATTGGTAGGGTTGCCTAAAAAAATGGGGTCGTTCTCTCCTGGTATTGATGGTGCCGAAAGCTCTGTTGAAAAACTGATGGTATTGCCATAGGATGTACCGCTTGCATTGGTTGCATAGGCTTTAACATAATAAATAGTATTAGGTGCCAAACCGGTTAAATCGCTTGTAAAACTACCAGTTCCTGTTCCAGCAAGCGTAGTGTTTACTGCCGATGTACCGGTACTCCATATTATGCCTCTTGAAGTAACTGCCGATCCGCCATCATTACTGATATTGCCACCGGCAGTAGCTGTATTGGATGAAATGTTTATAACAGCTGATGTGCTAATTGTTGGTAAGTAAGTGTTTTTTAATTCATCTGTATTTTTTTTGCAGGAATACAGCGATATGCTAATTATTAAAATAGTAAAACCGTTAAATAACTTCATGCTTGATTTTTTTTGAACTGGCTACAAAAGTAATCAGTTATAACTAATTATATGGTTGTTTTATAAAACTTCCTTTAGTATTTAGTGTTCTGTTTTTAGAAGTTGTATAAAAATCAGTTTTAGTTTAATAAAAAAACTATTCAAATAGCTTAAATATAGTGAACAGTAAAAGAATAAACATACGCTAACTTAGTTAATCATTTAAATAATAAAAATTACTTTTGCAACCCCAATTATAGTACAAACATTTAAAATAATTATTATGACCAAAGGACCAATCAGTAATTTTATAGAGCATCATTACCGGCATTTTAATGCAGCCGCTTTAATGGATGCAGCCAAGGGGTATGTAACTCATATAGATGAAGGAGGTAAAATGATGATAACCCTGGCAGGAGCCATGAGTACAGCCGAACTAGGCATTAGCCTTGCAGAAATGATACGGAAGGATAAGGTGTCCATCATCAGTTGTACCGGTGCCAATCTTGAAGAAGATATAATGAACCTGGTTGCTCACAGTCATTATAAAAGGGTACCCAATTACAGGGATTTATCTCCAAAGGAAGAATGGGATCTATTGGAGAACCATTACAACCGGGTTACCGATACCTGTATTCCCGAAGAAGAAGCGTTTAGAAGAATTCAACAACATATTTATAAAATTTGGAAAGAAGCAGATGCAAATGGAGAACGATATTTTCCGCATGAATACATGTACAAAATGTTGTTAAGCGGTGTATTGAAACAATACTACGAGATAGACCCAAATAACAGTTGGATGCTGGCAGCAGCCGAAAAAAATATTCCAATTGTTTGTCCCGGGTGGGAAGATAGTACGATGGGAAATATTTTTGCCAGCTATATAATCAAGAACGAAATGAAAGCAACTACAATAAAAAGCGGTATTGAATATATGGTATGGCTGGCAGACTGGTATCGTAATAATTCTTCGGGAAAAGGAGTTGGATTTTTTCAGATAGGCGGCGGTATTGCAGGCGATTTTCCCATTTGCGTAGTACCAATGATGTACCAGGATTTGGAATGGCATGATGTTCCTTTCTGGAGCTATTTTTGCCAGATAAGCGATTCAACTACTTCTTACG
>DAOLYC010000363.1:0-2871 GCA_035425605.1 Ferruginibacter sp. | reverse complement strand
TCAACGAAAAAACTCCGGTACTTGAAATAAATGCCCAGGCATATATTGAATCTATAACCACCGATAAAAAATTACAAGCTGTACTTGCCGGTAATAATACATTATATGCAGGAAAAGGAGATAAAACACCACTTTATGTACACGCCATGATATTGAACAGTTATATTGAAAGTTCCTGGAAATGTATAGACGGGGGCTCGGCCATTGGTAAATATATGGTTCAGAATATAAGAAAACACAATGGCGAAATACGCCGAAATGCAGAAGTAAAAAGAATTGTTGTGGATGATGGCAAAGTATGTTCAGTAGAATTAATTGATGGTTCACATATCAGCGCAAAATATTTCATCAGCAACATGCACCCGGTGCGTACATTAGATATGACAGAAACAACAATCATAAAACCGGCTTACCGCAGCCGGGTTAAAGATTTAGAGAACACCGTTTCTTCATTTATTGTAAATATCATTTTTAATAAAGAATCCTTTCCTTATTTAAAACACAATTATTATTATCATAAGGAAGGACAAGTTTGGAACATGACGGATTATACTGAAGCAAACTGGCCATTGGGTTATGCTTTGTTTTTTTCTGCCTCTTCCCGTTCAGATATTTATGCCGAATCTATGACAATATTAGCGTACATGAAATTTGATGAGGTAAAACAATGGGCAGATACTTTTAATACTGTATCAGATGAAAACGACAGAGGAAAAGATTACGAAACTTTTAAAAAACAAAAAGCCGAATTATTGATTAATATGGTGGAAGAAAAGTTTCCCGGCTTGCGTAAAAACATTAAATCTTATTATACGGCAACTCCATTATCTTATCGTGATTATATTGGAAATGATGACGGCTCCATGTATGGTATTGCTAAAGACTATCGCAATCCGTTAAAAACTTTCATATCGCCACGTACAAAATTGCCTAACCTTTTTTTAACAGGACAAAATCTTAATTTACATGGTGTGCTTGGCGCTGCCATGAGTGGCCTGGTTACTTGTGTGGCTTTTATGGGAAATGAAAGTGTTATTGAAAAAATAAAAAATGCTTAAACGGAAAAAATTTTGGAAAAGGGTTGGCTATGTTTTAGGTGGCTTTTTGCTTTTGCTGCTCATTGGCGCTATTTATATTGTGCAGGTTTCAAAAGTTAAACCGCCTGTAATTAAAGATTTGAGCAGCCTGCAGTTACAACGATTCGATCATGGTAATGGTTTTTACACAATAAAAGACAGTTGGTTTCGCCACAGTAAAAGTGGGTTGTTTGAAATGTATGTTGATGGTTCGCCTTTTGAAATGGGAGTCATCAACGGAAAATTGAGTAAAGAACTGGTAGTGCGCCAGGAAGATCATTTTGCAGAACAGATAAGCAAATTGGTTCCATCTAGTTTTCAGCGCCATTATTTAAAATACATGATTGGTTTTTTTAACCGCAACCTTGATAAAAATGTTAAGGAAGAATACCTGGAAGAGATTTACGGCATTTCTGAATCTGCTTCTCCAAAATACCAATACCTGGGCACCAATTACCAACGCATTTTAAATTATCATGCAGCACACGATATTGGCCATGCCGTACAAAATCTTGCATTGGTTGGTTGCACATCTTTTGGCACCTGGGGCGCCATGTCGCAGGATAGCACAATGATCATTGGCCGTAATTTTGATTTTTATGTAGGCGATAAATTTGCCCAGGATAAAATTGTGGCATTTTTTAATCCGCAACATGGCCATAAGTTTATGACTGTAACCTGGGGAGGATTTATTGGCGCAGTATCAGGTATGAACGACCAGGGCTTATCGGTAACCATCAATGCAGCTAAAACAGCTTTGCCTACAAGTTCTGCCACACCGGTATCATTAGTTACAAGAGAAATTTTGCAGTATGCAAAAAATATTAGCGAAGCCATTGCCATTGCAAAGTCTAGAAAAATGTTTGTATCAGAATCTTTTTTGGTTGCATCTGCAAACGACAACAAAGCGGTAATCATTGAAAAAACACCCGATGCATTGGATGTGTACAACCCAAATAAAAACTATATCATTTGTGCCAACCATTTTCAAAGCCCTTCACTATCACAAACAAAATTGAATATCGAGCAGGAGAATGAAAGCGCTTCCATGTATCGCTACAATAGGCTTGCACAATTACTGGATGAAAACGGAAAAAACACCGTACAAAAAACAGTAAATATTTTACGAGACCAAAAAGGGTTAAATGGTGTTAATATTGGCATGGGAAACGAAAAAGCTATTAACCAGTTAATTGCACATCACTCAGTGGTTTTTGAACCAAAGAAACTAATTGTTTGGGTTTCTACAGCGCCCTGGCAATTGGGGCAATATGTGGCTTACGACCTTAAGAAAATTTTTGCTTTACATGGTTTAAAAGATGACAATGAAATTATTGATAGCAGCCTTACCATTGCGCCGGATTCTTTTTTATTAACCACAGCCTATAAAAATTTTATTGTTTTTCGTACATTGAAGCAGCGTATTTTGGACGGCGGCAAAATTAGCGTTGATAGCTTGATAGCCAGCAATCCGAATTTTTATAACACCTATGTATTGGCAGGAGATTATTTGTACAAACAAAAAAATTATACTGCAGCATTGCACAATTATAAAATAGCATTAACAAAAGTAATAGCAACAAAAGGCGAGGAAGAACATATTAAAAAGCAAATTAAAAAGCTTAATGGAAAATAATTTTAAGTGATGGTAATGTAAACCGATAGCAGGCACAAAGCAAAAAAGCATTTCGCAATATGATATTTGGTATTGGCACCGATTTAGTTGATGTGAAAAGACTGGAAGAGAAGATGGAGAAAAAAACAGGCTTTAAAGAACTTGTTTTTTCTACCGATG
>DAOLYC010000362.1:0-2874 GCA_035425605.1 Ferruginibacter sp. | reverse complement strand
GATCAACCAACGAATCACCTTGACCTTGAAAGTATACAGGCATTTAACGAACAGTCTACAGATTACAAAGGCATTATTCTATTAACAAGCCATGACCATACGTTTATGCAAACTGTTGCCAACCGTGTAATCGAATTAACGCCAAATGGTATCATCGACAGATTAATGACTTTTGATGAATATCTTGATGATGAAAGGGTAAAAGCTACAAAAGCGGAATTATATAAATAGCATTTATTCCTGTATGTAATTTAAATGCCTCATCTTTTGATGGGGCATTTTCTTTATCTTTCTGTTCTATATGAACACCACCTCATCCTCCCTCGCCAAAAGAATCGGATTCTGGTCTGCTACTGCTATTATAATTGGCAGTGTAATCGGCTCCGGTGTTTTTATGAAACCAGCCAGCATGGCTGCACAGTTAGGATCACCAATTTGGTTAACGGTTATTTGGATCATTGCAGGAATTTTTTCTTTATTCGGCGCATTGGTATATGCAGAGCTTGGTGCCATGATTCCCGAAACAGGCGGTCTGTATGTTTATTTCAAAAAAATGTTTGGCGACTTTATCGGCTATCTCTACGGATGGGCTGCGTTTTCGGTTATTAATACAACGGCTATTGCAGCCATATCATTTGTTTGTGCAAAGTATGCTGATTATTTTTTGCATTTGCCAAGGTTAGATACGTTGACTGAACAATCAGTCATATGGCATATTCCTTTTATTGGCGATTTATTTCCGTTGGAAAATATTGGTGTAAAGTCATTGGCAATTCTTTTGGTAATATTATTTACTGGTCTTAATTATTTGAGTACAAAAGCAGGAAGTGCATTTCAGGTTGTTTCCACCTTTATTAAAGTGGCCGCACTGGTATTATTGGTTTTTGGAATTTTCTTTTCAGGAGCTGGCGATTTTCAAAATTTTGTTACTGCTGAAAACCCTAAACAAAATGGCGCATTACTAGCAGGTATTATGGCTGCACTTTCAGGTGCTTTTTTTGCATACGATGGTTGGGTTAATATTACGTTTGTTGCAGGCGAAATAAAACAGCCGCAAAAGAATATTCCTAAAAGTCTTTTTACAGGGGTATTAACTTGTATCGTTATTTATGTTTTGGTGAACCAGGCATATCTCTATGTAATGCCTTTAGAAAGCATTGCAGCATCGTCTTTAGTTGCAGCAGATGCAATGACAATTGCAATGGGCAGTATTGCCGGTGCCGTTATAGCAGCCTTAATTGTAATCTGTACGTTGGGAGCTATTAATGGAAATACATTGGCCACTGCAAGAGTAACCTATGCGATGGGGAAAGACAAAACCTTTTTGCCATGGACAGGAAAGGAACATAAACGGTTTCAAACTCCCGGTAATGCACTGGTTTTGCATTGCGTTTGGATTTGCATGTTTATCATTACCGGATCTTTTGATATGCTGGCAGATATGATGGTTTTTATGACCTGGATTTTTTACGGATTGGGTGCCGTTGGGATTTTTATTTTACGTAAAAAAATGGCTTCAGCAGAAAGGCCCTATAAGATATGGATGCATCCGTTTGTAACTGTGCTGTATATTGCTTTTACTGCGTTCTTTTTGGGTGCCACTATATATAATGATGTTACTAATTATTTGGCAGGCACACAACCTGTGGTTAACTCCTTACTTGGTTTACTGATTACTACTTTAGGCATTCCTTTCTATTTTTATTACAGGAGGAAGAAAAAAAATACTCAATAGTTCAAATACCGTGAATTGGGTATGCAATCTGCAACCAAATTTTTTATTTTTATATCAATAACTTTTGATGAAAATTTTAGCAATTACAATATGTATTATTTTTTGTACGGCAGTAGTTGCACAATCCCCTTCTTTATCTGTTCAATTTAGTATGGATAAGTCTGATAAACTTACTAGTTCTAGTCATTTTAAAATTGAGATGAAGATCTGCCAACCAATTAAAAAAACAGAAAAGAATGATTGGTTTACGAATGAAACATCTTCCATAAATTTTTCTAAACTTTCAGCAACTGATATTTTTTGCAATAAATATATGATAGAAGGAGAGGGTATAGAAGTGTTAAGCGGAGAAATAGAAGAGCCAAAACATAATTCATTTACATTCAGTAACCAATATTTTGCCTGGGAAAATATTCTCATATTCAAAATTACTAATACTAAATCCCGGGCATTAGAACTGCCGATGTATGTAATAATGCCGATAAAATATAAATCCTTCGTTTCATCAATTAGCATTGCAGATGTTGTGTATCATTCAGGCAATATTGAATTTATTGATAATGCAGTTGCTTCTTACCCTAAAAAAAGATTAACTATCAACCATTCGCTAAAAAATGAAACCGGTATTGCAGTAGAAAAATCTTTATACAAGGATTGGATATCTAATTAAATAATATTTCATTTCTCCTATGCATTTTGCTTTGTTTCATTTCTTGCATTAACTGTTACTTTTGTAATTCAATTAAAATAAAACGTTATGCAATCAGTAATTATAACTGGAGCATTCGGCAATCTTGGCTTTACAGATGTTCAAAAATTTGGATGAAAACTGGCATGTTACAAGCACTTTAATTTACCCTAGACATACTGATTTGGCTATTTCCAGTAGTTCGCCATAAAAGTGGTAACTAATCTGAGAAGGAAGAAGCTGCCTCAAAAAGTATAAAAAGTATTATTGAACTTTAAGGTTTCGCAATTGTAATTACCTCATTTCGTTAACTTGCGACCCAACATTGTTATTATGCGTTACATGAAATGGATTGGCCTTGCAGCAGCAGTATTGTTGATTGCTTCTTGCTTTACCCCCTGGGTTTATATTGCTTCGAGAAATATTACCGTATCTGGTATCGATGCAACTG
>DAOLYC010000361.1:0-2877 GCA_035425605.1 Ferruginibacter sp. | reverse complement strand
TTACTGTAACCGTATCAAGTTGTTTTACTTTATTCATTTCTTCAGTTTTATCATCATCGTTAATAATATTATCGTCGGTATGTTTTAAACCTGTAAAACTAATACCACCTAAAACTGTATTATATAAATCGGTATTTAATACTACATTCAATGCTGTTTTATTATTTACTGCCATAATGTTTGTTTTAAAACCCAGCGCCGATATTACAAGTACAGTATTATCATCAACATTTATTGTAAATAATCCCTTTTCATCTGCAACCACACCTGTTTTTGAATCTTTAATCATAATTGATGCAAATGGCACGGGATTATTTTTTTCATCTATCACTTTACCTGTTACTTTTTTTGAGGCAGCATTTTTTCCACTACCAGCCACGGTTACCAATATTTCGCCATTAGGTAATTGGCTACGTTTAACAGGGTTTAAGGCAACAGGTGTTTCTATTTTTCCCTGTGCTTTTGTTGTATTGGCTTTACTAAAAAACATAAAGAACATAACTATATAGTTCCAGTACCAAAACATTTTCTTTTTTATTTGTTGCGGATAAGATATTGTCCGTTCAAGTTGCGATGGCAATACCCTGCCACAAACATTTTGATGCGTTAAACCGGTAAAATAATTCAGCACTTCAGCATCTGTCATCTTACTAAAATCAACAACTTCTTTTGCACAGGCATTGCAAAAACGGCCTTGTTCTCTTGCTGTCATGTTCTGCCAATTTTCGTGGCAAGGTTGTGGAATGGAGAGTTGCAGTTTTTGCATAACAATTTGCTTTGTTATACTGATGCATTTTTAAAAATGATTACATAAACTGCTAAATAAAAAAACAGGAAATAGGAAAAATAAAAAATGAAATGATGTTATTTGCCTTCCAGGATAACATCTGATTGCTGATAATTTACTTTGTCGTAAACGGTATTGGTAACTTTTTTGCGGTAATTTTTAAACATGCTTTGCCAGCGTAGTTTAAGCACACCCAATATGCCTTCTTTAACTATGCCTTTATTCATTTTGCTGGCACCCAGTTCACGATCAATAAAAGTGATGGGCACTTCGGTAATCTTAAAACCAAGTTTCCAGGCTGCAAATTTCATTTCTATTTGAAAAGCATATCCTACAAACCCAATCTTATCCAGGTTAATGGCTTCAAGCACTTCTTTTTTATAACATACAAAACCTGCTGTAGGATCTTTAACAGGCATCCAGGTAATGATACGGGTATATAACGATGCGCCTTTTGAAAGCAGGATACGGTTGGCCGGCCAGTTTGCAACTGCCCCACCATTTACATAACGAGATCCTACTGCAACGCCTGCGCCTTGCTTACAAGCCTGGTACAATCTTTCCAAATCTGCAGGGTTGTGCGAAAAATCTGCATCCATTTCAAAAATGAAACGATAATCTTTTTCAATAGCCCATTTAAATCCATAAATATAAGCAGTACCTAATCCTAATTTACCGGTTCGCTCTTCTAAAAAAAGCTGTCCACTGTATTTGTGAATAAGCGCTTTAATGATGGCCGCAGTACCATCGGGCGAATTATCATCAACAATAAGTACATGAAAGTTTAATTGTAAAGAAAAAACAGCATCGATAATCTTTTCGATGTTTTCCTTTTCGTTGAATGTAGGTATGATGACCAGTTTTTCCAAATGCCTGAACAATTACTTGACTCCAAATTTACAATAATTAAGGGAATGCCATATTAACATATTCTCTACACAAATCCTTTAGTTATTTTTTAACAAGGGTACGATTTAGTATTTCCTTAAGTTTCTCCTTGGTATGCAAAGGAAAATCTCCCCTCATCATCCAATCGTAATACTGGGGTTCTGCTTTTAAAACATCAGTTACCAGCTTTCCTTTGTGTTTACCAAAATTGAAAATTTCCACACCTTTATCGTTATAGCTGAAACGACGGGCATAATCTACAATCTTTTCTTCGCCTATTACCTTTAATATAGATTCTATAGAATTTCCCAGGTTTTTATATTTTTCAACCTGTGCCAAAAAAACATCAATGGTAGCATCTACATCTGCTTCTGCACTGTGTGCATCCGTTAATTCTTTACCACAAAAGAATTTGTAGGCTGCCGTTAAAGTTCGAGGTTCCATGCTGTAAAAAATGTGTTGCACATCTATCATCTTTCGGTTACTTAAATCAACATCCATTCCAGCTCTTAAAAACTCCTCCATTAGTATAGGTACATCAAACCGGTTACTGTTGTACCCTCCTAAATCACAGTTATCGATATACATCTTAATTTCATTTGCTGCCTGTTTAAATGTGGGAGCATCTTTAACCATTTTATTATCAATACCGTGAATTTCGGTTGCTTCTTTTGGAATAGGCATCTCGGGATTAATCAACTTCCTTTTTACCTGGCGAGAGCCATCGGGCAAAATTTTTATAATGGCAATTTCTACTATTCTATCTGTTGAAAGGCTTACACCTGTTGTTTCAAGATCAAAAAAAGCAATTGGACGGTTTAACTGTAGCATTAGTGGATAGATATTTTAAAGATTAAAGAAATCAAAAATCAAATAGTATAAAATTGTTTGGCAAGATAATATAAATAGCATTTCGCCGTTTACTGTGGGTGAATTATCTTTGCAGTAGACTTATACTGCAATAATAGGTTTTTTTAATTCAAAAATAAAATGATGAAAAAAATATTTTTTGTTTTAGTACTTCTCATATCAGTAGCAGCAATCATAAGTAGTTGCCGCCCTAGTCAGAAATTAGGCTGTCCAAATAACCAGGGTATCATTCATTAATACATTTTTTTTATTATGACCTGGATAGATTTACAGGATGAAACGCAGCTTACCCAAATAAAAGAACAATCAAAAACCCGGCCCCAGGTTATTTT
>DAOLYC010000360.1:0-2877 GCA_035425605.1 Ferruginibacter sp. | reverse complement strand
ACCTACAGCAGGGTTTGCAGAGATACCGCTAAAGCCATCGCTGCCACCACACTTTACACCTATACATAATTTATTGAGTGGAGCCGGTTTTCGTTCTATCTTATTAATTTCAATTAATCCTGTAAAAGTTTTCTGAATTGCTTCTGCAATCAACTGCTCTTCGCTTTTTGATTGTTGTTGTTCGAAAATGTACAGTGGCTTATCAAAATCAGGGTTGAGTTTTTGAAGATCATTTTTAAAATCCTGCACTTGTAAATTCTGACAACCTAAACTTAATACTGTTACACCGGCTACGTTTGGATGATTTGCGTAAGCCGCAAGCAATTTGCTAAGTATGGCTGCATCCTGCCTAATTCCGCCACATCCTCCCTGGTGATTTAAAAATTTTATGCCATCTACATTTTTAAAAATTCGTTGATTATTTTTTTTAGTATTGGCAGATAAATCTACTGCTGCAATGTCTTCTCCATTTTTAAAAGCCTCTGCCAATTGGTGAGTAAATTGCTTATACTTTCCTGTTACAGCATATCCTAATTCATTATGCAATGCTTCTCTAATTACATCCAGGTTCCTGTTTTCGCAAAAAACAGTTGGTATAAACAGCCAGTAGTTAGCAGTACCAACTTCGCCATTACTGCGATGATAGCCATTAAAAGTTCTGTTCTTGAATTTTGAAATATCGGGAGCAAGCCACTTGTAATTTACTTTGCGATAAAAAAATGAATCGGCTGCATGTTTTAAATTTTTTGTTGAGATGATTCCTCCTTTTGGAATATCTGCCTGTGCCTTGCCCACCATTACCCCATACATAAAAACCGTATCGCCGGTTTTTAAATCAGATGTAACAAATTTATGCTTGGCGGGAATATCATTCTGTAAAATAAATTCTTCTTCTTTATAACTTACAACCTCGCCTTTTAAGAGGTTTGTAAGTGCCACCAACACATTATCATCAGGATGAACTTTTAGCAATTTATTTTTCATTGAACATTGCTTTTTTTATTTGCTATTGGATTCATTACTACTGCCATACCATAATCATCAATCTCATTTATTTTTTCCTGTACGGCTTCTGCAAATCCTTCCAACAAGGTTAAATCATTTCCCCACAGGGAAATATCGTTGAGTACTGATTTAGCAATTGTAGAAATAGGTACCTGTTTCCATTTTTCAAAAAAATAAAAAGCCTTTTCATCTGTGATGGGATAGTTATTCCCATTCAAATTTCCATAATAAATTCCTTTATCTTGTTTAACCGCCTTCATAAAATAAATATACGAAGCAAAACCGATTGCTATATTTTGAGGCACTTTATTATATAAAGCATAGTATTGCATCAACACGGGTACAATTCTCATTTTCATTTTAGAACTGTATTGAACTGTAATACTTAGCCAGTAATGTTCAATAAATGGATTTTGAAACCGGTTTAAACAATTTAATGAAAAGGCAGATGTTTGTTCTGCTGTAGTTTTATATGGTATGGCTGATGCTATCTCTGCCTGCATCAACGTTTTAATAAATTCATACATCTGCGTATCATCCATTGCATCTTTTACAGTAGAAAATCCAGATAAAAATGCTGCGCCACAACTTAAAGTATGAGTGCCATTTAATAAGCGAAGTTTAAGTTCACGAAATAAATTAATGTCTTGCGCAATTACAACACCGTTATCTGTTTTTGCAAAAGACAATACCGTTGCCGTTTTTTCATCTGCTTCAATTGCCCAAAGCCTGTACACTTCTGTCATCAGCATCAACTCATCGGTATAACCCATTTCATTTTCTATTTCAGTTTTTATAGATTGATCAGGTTTACCAGGCACAATTCTATCTACAAGTGAATTACAGAATGAATTTGATTTTTCGAGCCAGTCAATAAAATTCTCTTCTAACCCGTTTAAGTGTGCCAGTTCTGTAACAATAGCTTCCAGTTTTTTTCCATTGTCAACAATCAGTTCTGTAGGTATAATCACCATTCCTGATTGAGTGCTGCCTGCAAAAGCTTTAAACCGTTCATACAAAAAAGCCAACAGCTTACCAGGATAAGATACGGGAGGATGACGTTTTATATCATCCTGCACCAATTGGATGCCTACTTCGGTTGTATTTGAAATAATAATTTTCATTTGTGGATTGTGTGCACATTCCAACACTTTATTCCATTCACTTTTTGCAGAAAGCACTCTGCTGATAGCGGAGCAAACGATATGCTCCTGTAGTTTGTTTCCATCTTCAATGCCCCGAACGCAAATTGTGTACAGCCCATCCTGTTTATCGAAAGCAGTGGCATCGCCGCCATCGGTTGATTTTATAACAACAATACGGCCATTAAAAACACCTTGTTTGTTAGCCTTATCAATAAAATAATCGGGCAGGCCACGCAGTAATACGCCGGTACCAAATTGTAAAACCTTTTCGGGAAGGTTAAATAATTCGTCATTGGGCAACGTTACCTTGTTTGACTGTATATTTTTTAAATTAAATTTTGATAACCACATAATCACACATTAATATTATAACCCTGTATTTAATTATTGTATTCCCCATTTTAGTTTCCAACTTGGATATTCCTTATTGATTAGTTTGGCCGGCCAGGTACCATACCAGGCATAACCAATACGTCTTTCATTTTCCACTTCGGCAATTGTATTATGGCGCTCACTATCCCGCCCGGTAAAAAAAGGTTCATTGGTATTTATATCATAAAATCTTGCCCATATAACCGAGTTGCTATCTGGTAATAAAACATGATCCTTTCCGCTTTTTTCATTTGGCGCCGGCACTTCTTCAAATTTGTAACCGGTTATTTTCACTTTTTCAAACCAATCCATTGCTGCTTTTACCGATTCAATAATTGCTGCTGATGGCTTTTCA
>DAOLYC010000359.1:0-2881 GCA_035425605.1 Ferruginibacter sp. | reverse complement strand
CGTACAAATCAATATCAATACAAATAAAATCCTTTTCATTATCATCATTTAAATAGTGTTATTCAACTGTAATTTTCCTGCGCTCTATATATTTTCCATTCAATGTATTTGTGAGAACATACCTACCTTTTGTTGTAAATAATTTTCCCATATTTATTAATTTCCCCTCTTTACTATCTATTGTTGTTATTAAATTAAAAATACTCTTGCCTTCATTATTGTAAATTGTTGTACTTAACTCGCCTTTTTCATAAGGGCTAATAATCATACTTACATCTTTATTTGTAAATACCGGAGATGTGATTGAAACAATCATTGGGATGGCGGTAAGATTATTTGATGATAGATTTTCTTCTCCTATGATAGAAAATGGGGCGTTACCAACCGGGTTACGCTTTACTGTAAAATAATCCATAGGTAGCCAGGCTTTATGATTTTCAATATAACTGCTTGCATATTGTTTTTCAATAATGCCCCATTCCGATAAGTTAAATATTGCAGCGGCGTTTTCATGGTCTGTAACACTTAAATTATCAGGCATAGACGATGTAGCGTAGTCAATAAATTCTGTAATGCCAACCCATAACATAGCAGAAACAGCGTCCTGCCCTGCATGAGCAGCATATAAATGGTCAGAGTGGTCATCAGGGTTTACATTATTATCAAGACTGGCAGTGTACATCCAAACCTGGTTATCAGTTCCTTTTTCTGTAAGAATTATCTGTTTTATGGTGTTGGTTAAATCGGTCCAGCTTGTATAGGTGGCGGAGTTTTCAACAGAAGTTAGGGATGTTATTTGCCCTAGCTTTAATTTTTGTAAGCTTTTGTGGCCTGTAATCGGAAATCCATTTCCATCAAAATCGCCATCGGGTAAACGAAGAAAATAATTTACTGTATTACCATATACATACTTAGTAATATTATGGCCATTTATTACAGCAATTGTAGCTGTGGGTACAGGGGCTGGTGTTGCACCACTGGTTATATCTGCAGCAAATTTTGCAGCATATACCGACCCCATTTCTCTGCTTAAATAAAATGGATTACCAGCGGAATATGCTCCATCGCCATTACCGGCATCACCGGCAGTTAAAGTAATGAACACCACTTTGCCTGTTGCATTAAGGTCTGCCACAATTTTACTGTTCATAAATAATTGCCAATCATCTTCATGGGCCTGAATAGAATAAGACACGTCCTGCTGCGCCTTTAGGGTACCACTGCTAAATAAAAAACTACATACAATAAAAAGTAACCTTTTTGCCATATACGATAATATTTAAACTGCCAACTTAAAAATAGTGTAAACAGTGTATTAAATTCTTTTATAAAAGGAGAAACATAGGTATTAGAGTAAGCTAATCTATTGCTTCAGCAAAATGAAAAATAGCTGCAGATTTATATTAAATCCTGATTAGTTTAAGGGCGACTTTTAATACAGATTATGGACCTGAAAGCAAATATATATTTAAAATAGCCGATTTCAAAGATTTAGGCTATCGTTTTTATGTATTTATTTTTAATGAATTGTGGAGTATATGGAAAAATGCACTGTACTATTTGAAATAAAAAGGCTTATTAGCTTACTAAATAAGTACTTATGAAGTTTTTTTATCTTACCATGATATAGCATCAATAAAAAATGGGAATATTTTAATTCCCATTGTATAAAAAGTTTACACTAGTAATTGCTACATCTTTACAATGGCAAGAGTTTGTTTTTCTGTTTTATCAAAAATTACAGAAACCATATAAGTTCCTTTTAAAAGGTTTCTCAAGTCTATTTTTTCAGAAAAATTATTCTGCCCAGATACAATAAATTTATTAAAGACAATTTTACCCTGTAAATCATAAATAGTTATTGATATTGGCGTATTTATTTTAGTTGATTTAACATCCAGTGTGGTTATAGCAATTACAGGGTTTGGAAATATCTTAATTGTATTTTGAAGTGGTATTAATTGTGGAGGGCCGGTTACTGTTACTTTCACAGTGTCAATAGCAGTAGCACCTCTATTATCTGTTACCATTAATTCAAATTCGTACTCGCCATGTATCAGGTTATTAATATAGGTAACTGCATTAACTAAGGAAAAAAGTACATTGTTTGATGGCCCTGAAAGTTGTCTCCAGTCGTACCTGGTTATAACGCCATCAGCGTCATTTCCACTTCCACTTAAAGTAGCAGAATTATCAGGAAGCGTTACAGTTTTGTCTGGTCCTGCATTTGCAGTTGGTGGAATATTATTTGGTTCTGCATTTACGGTTATCTGCACAGTATCTCTTCCAAAAGCGCCGCTATTATCAGTTACTCTTAGTTCAAATAAATAAGTACCCTGTAACATTCCAGTAACCGTAGTTAAAGCACTGTTTGAATTAGTAATGGTACATACCGGCCCAGAAATTTTTGTCCATTGATAAGCAGCAATACTTCCATCGGGATCATTCCCGCTACCGCTTAATGTTACACTGTTGGTTGGTAATGTTATTGTTTGGTTAGATCCTGCATTTGCAGTTGGTGGAATATTGGGTGCTGCATTTACAGTAACTTGTATAGAATCTCTGCCAATAGCTCCGCCATCATCCGTTACTTTCAATTCAAAAATATATACGCCCTGCACTAATCCAGTTACAGCAGTATTGGCATTGCCAGGGTTCGAAATTGTTCCCGCCGCAGGACCTGAAATTTTTGACCAGGTGTATGCTATGATATTTCCATCGGGGTCATTACCACTGCCAGTTAATGTTACAATATTGATTGGTAAGGTTATAGTTTGATTGGAGCCTGCATTTGCCGTTGGTGGTATATTATTGGGTTGCGGATTAACAGTAACCTGCATGGTATCTCTACCAATGGCGCCATTATTATCAGTAACTTTTA
>DAOLYC010000358.1:0-2894 GCA_035425605.1 Ferruginibacter sp. | reverse complement strand
GCAAAAATATATAAAGGTTTAAGCTTAACCGCCGCTGCCGCCATAGGGCAATATACATATAACACACGGCAAAGCGCTACTGTAACTGCCGATAACAGCGCTGCTATTTTAGATAAAGATGTTACAGTATATGCAAAAGATTTTTATGTGCCAACTCCGCAGCAGGCTTATACCATTGGGTTTGATTACCGGTCACCAAAATTCTGGTTCATCAATGTAAATTTCAATTACTTCGATAAAATGTATTTGAATTACAATCCAATTCGTCGAACCGCATCAGCAGTAAGTGGTGTAGAACCGGGATCGGATAAGTGGTACCAGATAATTGACCAAACCAAATTAGAAGACCAATATACATTAGATATGTTTGCAGGATACAGTTGGTTAATGAACAGAAAATTTAAGAAGTTAAAGAAAAGAACTTACCTGGTATTTAATGTTGGGGTAAATAACATTCTCAATAATCAAAATATTGTTTCAGGCGGTTATGAACAGCTTAGGTATGATTTTGCAGAGAAAAATGTAGATAAATTTCCCGCTAAAAGATTTTATGCTTATGGCATCAATTTCTTTGCAAGCGTAGGCATCAGATTTTAATTAATAAAACAAGTAATAAACTTTATAAAATAAAAATTATGAACAAACTTTTTAAATTAACGACAGTGGTATTGATGGTTGCAACAGCCATCTCTTTCAGTGCCTGTAAAAAGAACTTTGATAATCCGCCCGGTGCAGCCGATCCGGCCATTGTAGCAAATACAACTATTCAAACTTTAAAAGCCATGCATACATCTGCCGGCGCTTATGATGTTATTACATCTGATATTATCATTTCGGGTGTTGTAGTAGCTGATGATAAAAGCGGAAATTTTTATAAGCAACTATATATTCAGGATGCAACAGGTGGCTTACAAATTTTATTAGACGCAAACAGCTTGTATGGTAGTTATCCTGTTGGCCGTAAAATTTTTATTAAGTGTAAAGGTTTATGCATAAGTGATTATAACAAAACAATGGAGCTTGGTATAAAAGCAACTGTTAGTGGCTTACCTTCTATAGAAGGTATTCCTTCTAACTTAATTAGCAATTATGTAATTGGAGGCTCATTAAATAATCCAGTAATAGCAACCCCTGTAACCTTGGCACAACTTGGAGGAACCAGCAATACAAATATGCAAGACCCATACATTGGTATGCTTGTTCAATTAGATAATTTTGCTTTCAATAATATTAATGCAACTTATTCCGATACCTCTGCCTATAAAGCAACCCAAAACCTTGATTTAAAGAATTGCTCTGGTGATGCTATTATTATACGTACCAGTGCTTATGCAAATTTTGCCGGGCAGCAAGTAGCCCAGGGGCGTGGGAAACTTACTGCCATTTACACAGTATTTGGAAATACAAAACAATTTATAATAAGAGATCAGTCAGATGTAGATTTTCCAAATCCTTATGCTTGTCCATTACCGCCAGGTACTTTATTTTTTGAAGATTTTGAATCAATAGGTGCAAATAATGGTTTACTCAATATTACTGGCTGGAAAAATATAGGTGAAGTTGGTGGAATATCTTATCAGAATGCGGTTTTTGGTCCCATAAAATGTGCTAAAATATCTGCATTTAATACTGGGGCATCAACCGTTACCAGTTGGTTTATTTCTCCATCAATTAATTTAACAGGCGCCACAGCTCCTAAACTTACATTTTTAGAAACTGCGGGCTTTGCTGTTGGATCAACAGTTTTAGAAGTGCTGGTTTCAACTAATTATAATGGAAGCAATACTCCCTCTACTTCATCCTGGACGCAGGTTTGGAGCCGTACGGCAACTACTCCAACTTCAGGATTTGGCACTTTAGCCAGTGTAGGAAATATTAACTTGTCGGCATTTATAGGCCAAAATGTTTTCATCGCATTTAAATATAGTGGTGGCGATCCTACAAAAACCACTACTTATGAAATTGATGATGTAAAGGTTTTAGCTCAATAAAAATAAATTTTAAAAGAACCATGTGTTGTATATAATATAACAACACATGATTCTTTTATGGATTAGACATTAAAAAAAATATGATGAAAAAAATATTTACAATCTTATTCACCCTCATTTCATTGCTTTCTTATTCGCAATCAACAACACTTGTAATAAGCCAGGTTTATGGTGGTGGAGGTAACTCTGGCGCACCTTTAAATGCAGATTTTGTGGAACTGCATAATGTATCAGCAGTATCGCAAAGTACATCAGGTTTATCAGTTCAATATGCATCTTCGGGCAATACCGGAACCTGGACCGGTGTATTTGCATTGCCTACTGCAACTATACCTTCGGGAGGATATTATCTTATTAGGATGAGCACAGTTGGTACTAATGGTTCTGCACTGCCTACTCCGGATGCAGAGCCAACTGCAGGTAATGAAATTGCCATGTCATCTACAAACGGAAGGGTGGCATTAGTGAATGGGGTTACGGCTTTATCGGGCTGTCCAACTACTAATGTAATTGATTTGGTTGGCTTCGGAACTTCTGTTTGTTTTGAAACTGCAGCTACACCCGCATTAAGTAATACTACAGCAGCTATAAGAAATAATAATGGCTGTACTGATACAGATAATAACAGTACTGATTTTACTGTAGCCGCCCCGGCACCTCGTAACAGTAGTTCAACCGTTTCTGTTTGTGGCGCTTCATCACCTACAATAACAGCAACTACATTAACTGCATTTGGTGGTGTATGTATTAATACTACCGCAGGGCCAAATTCATTTACAATAAATGGTACATCGCTTACCAGTGCTAATGTAACTGTAGGTGCATTAAACGGTTTCACTTATGCTACATCTGCTACAGGAGCTTATACAACTTCTTTAAGCATAACGCAGCCAGGCGGTACTT
>DAOLYC010000357.1:0-2902 GCA_035425605.1 Ferruginibacter sp. | reverse complement strand
CAAGCCCTGCAATAAACATGATGTATAAAAGGCCAATTGTTGAAAAAAGATCGATGGCCGAATTTTTTTCTAAAATATTTAAACCATGCGGGCCAATAATTACACCCGATATGATTAAACCTATAATTCCAGGGATATTCAACTTTTTTAACAGAATGGGAGAAAGCAGGATAATAAAAAGTATTAACGAAAAAATTAAAACCGGATTTTTCAAAGGGGTTTCAAATTGTTGCAGTAAATGTGAAAAATATTCTAACATCTGTTATTTTTTTTATAGTTCTTCACTTTATGTGAGTTACTGTAACCAAACAACAACGAAAATTATTGCAGAAGGTATTATTTATTGAATGCTTTTGTGTAAAAGTAAAATGCCTTATTTGTTGGCAAGGGTATTAAAACAATGCCCATATATCTAAATAAAGATAAAGAAAAGCGCCTTATCTTAATAGAGGTAGTTTTTATATTATTGTTAAGTTGTTTTTTAAAGCCCCATTTTCTTTTTCAAATTTTCATCAATGGCATCTAAAAATTCTTCGGTGTATAAATAATGTTCACCATGGTTTACTTTATTTCCATGAATGCAAACTGCCAGGTCTTTTGTCATTTTGCCGCTTTCTACCGTTTCAATACATACTGTTTCTAATGCGTGGCAAAAATCAATAAGTGGTTGGTTGTTGTCTAATTTACCCCTGAAGGCAAGGCCCCTTGTCCATGCAAAAATTGATGCTACAGGATTGGTAGAAGTTGGCCGTCCTTTTTGATGCTCTCTAAAATGGCGTGTTACAGTACCATGTGCAGCTTCTGCTTCCATAATTTTTCCATCGGGAGTAACCAATACAGAAGTCATTAAACCCAGCGATCCAAAACCCTGGGCCACTGTATCGCTTTGTACATCGCCATCATAATTTTTACAAGCCCATACAAAATTGCCATTCCATTTTAAAGCGCTGGCTACCATATCATCTATCAGGCGGTGTTCGTACACAATACCAGCTTCTGTAAATTTCGATTTGAATTCTGATTGATAAATGTTTTCAAAAATATCTTTAAATCGTCCATCGTATTTTTTAAGGATGGTATTTTTTGTAGAAAGATACAAAGGCCATCCTTTGCTTAAAGCCATATTAAAACAGCTACGGGCAAAGCCAATGATACTTTCATCGGTATTGTACATACTCATCGCAACACCATCGCCATTAAAATTATAAACTTCAAAAACCTGTGGTTCGCTACCATCTTCGGGTGTAAAGGTCATCATTAATTTTCCTTTGCCTTTAATCACTGTATCGGTTGCCCGATACTGATCGCCAAAAGCATGGCGGCCAACAATGATAGGCGCTGTCCAATTGGTAACTAACCGGGGTACATTTTGCATAACAATGGGTTCACGAAAAACCGTGCCATCAAGTATGTTTCGTATGGTTCCGTTAGGGCTCTTCCACATTTGTTTTAGCTTAAACTCCTCCACCCTTGCTTCATCAGGTGTAATGGTGGCGCATTTAATACCAACCCCACAAGCCTTTATGGCATTAGCTGCATCAATGGTAACCTGGTCGTTGGTAGCATCCCGGTGCTCAATACCCAAATCAAAGTATTGGATATTAACCTCCATATAAGGAAGTATAAGTTTATCTTTTATAAATTTCCAAATAATACGGGTCATTTCATCGCCGTCTAATTCTACCACTGGGTTATCAACTTTAATTTTTGCCATAGTGCAGTTTTTATTTTTGTAAAAATATTTAAAGTAAAAATTTAAAAATCGAAATTCAAAAAATACAACCTAAAAATTCAATCAATAATAATTAATTATAAGCTACTGCTCTTTTTTAATTGTGCATCACCCACAACTACTCCCATATTGGAAATAATCTCTGTACCAAATTCACTTGTTTTTAAAAGAGTGGCGCCGGTCATCAGGTTATAAAAATCAATAGTAACTCTTTTGCGCATGATTGTAGCCTGCAAGGCAGCGCTAATTAGGTCTGCAGCTTCTTTCCAGCCAATATATTCCAACATCATACATCCACTTAAAATCACCGAAGATGGGTTCATACTATCGGTGCCGGCAAATTTTGGTGCCGTGCCATGTGTGGCTTCAAATACTGCATAACCAGTTTTGTAATTGATGTTGGCACCTGGTGCAATACCAATACCGCCCACTTCGGCTGCCAGTGCATCTGAAATATAATCGCCATTTAAATTTAAAGTGGCCACTACCGAAAAATCTTTAGGAGCAATCAAAATTTGCTGTAAAAAATTATCAGCAATAATATCTTTTACTAAAAGTTTTCCTTCGTGCAATGCTTTGCGTTGTATTTCATTGGCATGTGCTTCGCCATGTGTTTTTTTCAGTTCATCCCATTCGTCCCAGGTAAAGGTTTTATCTGCATATTCCTGCCGGGCTACTTCGTATCCCCATTTTTTAAATCCACCTTCGGTGAATTTCATAATATTTCCTTTGTGAACCAATGATACAGATGGGAGGTTGTTGTTTAATGCATGATCAATGGCAGCTCTTACCAACCGTTTGGATCCTTCAGATGAAACCGGTTTTACTCCATAACTGCTATCGCCAGGGAAACGAATTTTTTTAACACCCATTTCTTCAATCAAAAATTTTTCGAATTTTTGTGCTTCAGGCGAACCGGCATTCCATTCAATACCTGCATAAATGTCTTCAGTGTTCTCTCTAAAAATTATCATATCAATATTATCGGGGTGTACCACCGGCGATGGAACCCCTTTAAACCATTTAACGGGTCTTACGCAGGCAAACAGGTCAAGTTCCTGCCGCATGGCAACGTTTAGTGAACGAATGCCACCACCTATAGGTGTAGTTAATGGGCCTTTTATAGAAACAATATAATCTTTGGCTGTTTGTAATGTTTCGGCTGGCAAC
>DAOLYC010000356.1:0-2913 GCA_035425605.1 Ferruginibacter sp. | reverse complement strand
GACCTGCCTACTATTGGATGAAAACATTAAAGGCAAGGCTTGGTAGTTATACGTTTAAAAGTCAAACCATAGATGCAGATACACTTTACAAACAACTTTATGTAAACGGGAGTGATAGTGCCTATGTAATATGGTATGGTACGGAGCATGAAAAAAGCAGTTTAAAAACAGTAGGAAACTTTGCAACCTATAACTTAATAAGTATGGTTGAAGGAGATGAAGACGGCAACAGCACAACAGGTACAGGTACTTTAAATGCCGTGATGGATGAATCCCCTAAGATTATTTATTTCACTACCGGGGATATAGTAGTGCCACCTACTCCACAATGTACAATTTTAAGAACCCGTAAAAAGTTTGTAAACGCACCATGAGGTTTATAGCAACGATATTAATTTTAATCATTTCTTTCCCTTCTTTCAGTCAATCAACGGATGAAGGAAAGATAGAGGGATGGAATTACATTGCTACGATGCCTTTAAATTGGGATAGCACTAAAGCCAGCCCTGCATTGATTTTCTTTCCGGGACTTGGAGAAATTGGCACTAATATAAATGCTTTAAAGTTTAATGGCCCACACGCCTACAATGGCATTGCAGCAGCATTGCCAAACTTTGTAATTATAAGCCTACAACCTATTACAGCCTACCCTTCGGCGGCAGAGATGAATAAAAGGATTGACTGCCTGAAAGTACTTTATAATTTGGATAATACCCGTTTAAACTTCACAGGGCTAAGTCATGGCGGATGGTGTACTATAACAATGGTACAAAATCAAAATTCTCCGGCACGGACAATAACAACTGTTGAAGGAGTGCAGCCGGGAGATAATGTTACATGGCAGCCTGATACGGCAGCCTTAAAAAACTTCACTTCTCCTTATATCTGTTTTGAGCAAAAAAATGATTACAGGAAGGGAGATTTTATTGTGAATTATTTAAACAAAAAAACTCCAGGACAGGCGCAATATGTGTTGACAAATTTTGGCAACGGCGGTCATTGCTGCTGGGGTAACTTCTACGGTAGCGGTAATACAGCACCTAACAGCTTTGCTGAACTTAACGGCAAAACGCTGTACGCTTGGCTTAACGAGCAAAATAACACAATAGTATTAGGTATTACTTCTTTAAAATTCAGCAGGTCAGGAAAGCTCTTAAAATGGAGTGTAGATAATGAAAGCGATGTAAATTTTTATGAAGTACAAGAAACTATTGATGGGGTGAATTTTAAAACAATAAAAAAAGTAAATCCTAATGGTACGAAAAATTATATCTTTATTATTGCTAATTAATCTTGTAGCTTGTACATCTACGGCTCCGGTAATTGATGAAAAACCAAAGATTAAAAAATATAGAATAGTAGTAGTTAAAAATAACGGTGAAAAAATAATATCTAAAACACAATAATAATTTAAAAATGGCACTATCAAATTCAAAACTTTTGAATTTATTTACAATGCTTGTAGCAATATTTACATTGTTTCAAGGACTTATCCCTTCACTACCTATACCAGACACCACTGTTGTAAGTGCAATAGTTATGTTTCTTGTTTTAGCTCTAACGGCATGGAGACAAGCTTTTTCTCAAATAATAAACAATGCAGCACTATGGCCTACAATTATTATTGCTGCCATAGCAACAATAGGAGGTTTAAATGACCTATTTGGCGTTTTTTCTATAAGTGATATAGCTGGACAATGGATAAGATTTTCAATCACAGCTTTAACAGCAGTTTTAAACTTGTTAAGTACAACATTCTGGCCTATAAAAGATAAAAAAATATAAATTAAATAACCAATTAAAAATTAAACATTATGGAACAATTTGGAGTTGAAAACTTAAAAAAAGTAGTATTATTTGGTGCAAAACTTGGTGAAGGTGTCGCAACTATTTTAGAAGATGGTAAAATAGAACTTGCAGAAGCAGCTTCTTTACTACCTGTATTAATGGAAGTACCAGGGATTCTTTCTAATAAAGATAAAATTAAGGAAGAAGTAGCTGATCTTTCAGAAGCAGAAAGGGCAGAATTAAAAGAAGCCTTTGTATCAGAATTTGATATAACAAATGACACATTAGAATTAAAGATTGAAAAATCTGTTAATGCTGCTGTTGCTATATTAGATTTGATTGACGCTTTTAAAAAAAGTCAATAAAACAGTTTAATAGCGGTGAAACTCCGCTATTTATTACTAATAATTATGGATTTAATTATAATTATATTCATTGTAACGCTTAATTCTATTTTAAAAGCATTATCTGATACCATAAAAAATAATTTCAGTAATTCTATATTTAGAAATTTAGATAGATGGTGGTGGGATCCGTCTATATCGTGGAAAAAGTCATATATTGATGATAACCCTAGAAATGGTAAAAAAGCATGGTATGTGAATATATTTAGGGTATATATGAAGTTTCCTTATCCCAACCCCTTTAAAGATATGTGGAATATAAGCAACACATTACAAATAAGTTTATGGCTTATACTACCATTTATTTGCTCAAAACTGTTTGTAAATCAGTTACTTTTATACATTTTATTAATAATATTATATATTTTTGTATTCAATTTGTTTTATAACACTATATTTAAAAAGAAATGAATCATCATGATTACGCCGAAAATGGTAGAGTTAGTTTATTTATAACAATACTTTTTGCTTTTTTAGGGATTATCCCACTAGATTTAGAATACGGGTTGAAAATATTTTTATTATTAGTGAGTGTAGTGAGTGGTATTTTTGCTATAAAATATTACTGGTTAGCATCTAAAGAAAAAAAGTTACAAATAATATTACATAAAAAGACTATTGAAGAAAAAGATATTAATGAGGATGAAACCTCGGAATCCGATGAGGTTATTAAAATACATAAAGAAGAACAATAATGAAAGATTTATTTTTACAAAAAGGG
>DAOLYC010000355.1:0-2918 GCA_035425605.1 Ferruginibacter sp. | reverse complement strand
TTAATTATGACGATGAAGATGCTAACGATGTTGTAGCTCCAAGAGATGCGGCAACTGGCCAAGCCTCCGGCAAGCGTATGCACAAGCCATTTGTTGTTACAATTAATTATGACGATGAAGATGCTAACGATGTTGTAGCTCCAAGAGATGCGGCAACAGGCCAAGCCTCTGGTCGGCGTCAATACGAGCCAATCATTTTCTCACATGAAGGCATTACTTACAAAATAATTCATAGAGATATTGCAGCAAGAAATCTTTTGGCAAATGATGGTGTAAGTGAAAATTTTGTAAACAATCCTCTTTATCAAGATAATGGTTCATCTGGCACAAATCCCTTATCTCAGAAAAAAATAGCCATTAAAGAGCAAGGCCTTCCAAAGAAAAAATCATTAGAAAATGATTCTTACAATCCTTGGGAGGACGAAAGCAGCGAAGCATTAGTAAACAACCCCCTATATCAAAGTAGCGACAACTCTGGCAGTAACCCTCTTTTTAAGAGCAAAGGCGGTTTTCGTATCACAGGCTCAAATGGTAAAGACCACACTATTTTTTATCCGGGTACACTCATGCTAAAAATAGCCAACCATCCAAACCTGGCACAGCTTACAGGATTTGCAGGTATAGAAGTAATGCCCATAAAATGGATGGCACCCGAAAGCCTTAATAGCTCAAGAAAAGGATGGGACGGAACTGTAAAAGGAAGCGGTAAAAATGGCATTGCTCCCTCTACTGAAAAAGCGACCATTAACACAACCAGATCCAACATCAAACATGTAAGCCGCATAAGCTGCTCAGATGGAAGTTGTAGCATAGATGCAATTGTAGAAATTGACGGGCAGCTATACAATGCAATTATTACCGGAAAGTTTCACGATAAGTCAATGGCATCTATTAGAAATTTAAAATAAAACAATAATAACTTTACAAAAGCTGCTCACAAAAAGAGCAGCTTTTTTCTTATGTATAGCTGACATTTGCCACTCACTACTTACTATATTTGCGTCATGATTTTCTCTTCCACTCTTTTAGAAAATGCCGTTAACGAATTTGCAAAACTTCCCGGCATCGGCAAAAAAACAGCTCTTCGCCTGGTATTGCATCTAATTAAACAAGATGCAGAAGAAGTAAATAAGTTTAGCGAAACCATTGCTAAAATGAGGCAGGAAATAAAATTCTGCATCCGTTGTTTTAATATTTCTGATAAAGCACTTTGTAATATTTGCAGCAACCCGGCCCGTAAAAATGAAATGCTATGTGTAGTAGAAAACATACGTGATGTGATTGCTATTGAAAGCACACAACAATTCAACGGCATCTATCATGTTCTCGGCGGCATCATTTCGCCATTAGATGGCGTAGGCCCTGAGCAATTAACTATTGATGCTTTGGTTAACCGTATTGCCAAAGAAAATATTGAAGAAATTATTTTTGCACTTAGCCCAACCATACAGGGCGATACAACAATTTACTATATCAGTAAAAAATTAAAACAATTACCGGTAAAAATAACCACCATAGCTCGTGGTATTTCGTTTGGCGGAGAGCTGGAATATGCCGATGAAATGACTTTGGCAAAGAGTATCAGCAACCGCATACCTGTAGAAAATTTTATTGTATCGGGCAATTAACCCGGCGCCAGCAAATCTTTGGCCCAATATCAGGTTTTGTTTTATCGCTCAGTTCATTTAAATTTGCACATCAACAGGCAGATTTGTTTATTGTTCGGCCTGTTAAGTTTCACCAACTGAACTAATAAACGAAAGCAATGCTGCAACACTTCCTCCAGGTTGATTCTCGTTTAAAAGTTTATGGTATTTTTTAAGTCAGCTTCACAGCTATGGGCAACATCGTTGTGTCACTCACTTGTACTTGTAACACATTTTTGAACTTTAAATGAAGCAAATGAAAACGATACAGGATTGTTTAAAAGATCGCATCTTAATCATTGATGGCGCCATGGGCACAATGATACAACGCTATAAACTGGAAGAAAAAGATTTTCGGGGAGAAAGGTTTAAAGAATGGCAAACCGATGTTAAAGGCAATAACGATCTGTTAAGCATCACACAGCCACAGATTATAGAAGAAATTCACAAACAATATTTAGAAGCCGGTGCCGATATTATTGAAACCAATACTTTCAGCAGCACTTCTATTGCACAAGCCGATTATGAAATGCAATTGCTGGCGTATGAACTAAATGTAGCTTCGGCAAAATGCGCCAGAAATGCTGCAGATGCATACACAAAAAAAAATCCAGATAAACCCAGGTTTGTTGCAGGTGCTATTGGCCCATTAAATAAAACACTTTCACTATCACCCGATGTTAACAATCCGGGTTTTAGGGCAGTAACTTTTGATACTGTTGCCCAGGCTTATACCGAACAAATAAAAGGATTAGTTGATGGAGGCGTAGATATCATTTTAATTGAAACCATTTTTGATACCCTGAACGCAAAAGCCGCCATCTATGCAACAAAGAATTTTTTCCGTAAAAATAATCTTCCCCAACTACCCATCATGATAAGCGGAACGATAACCGATGCCAGCGGTCGCACATTAAGTGGACAAACATTGGAAGCATTTTATATATCCGTTATGCATGCAAACCCATTAAGTATTGGCTTAAACTGTGCATTAGGCGCTGCAGAAATGAGGCCGCATATAGAAGAACTTAGCCAAATAGCCGGATGCTATACTTCTGCTTATCCTAACGCCGGTTTACCAAATGCGTTTGGTGAGTATGATGAGCAGCCGCACGAAACAGCCCATATTATTGAAGAATGGGCAAAAGAAGGTTTTGTAAATATTGTAGGTGGATGTTGCGGCACCACACCCGACCATATTAAACATATTGCAGAGGAAGTAAAGAAATTTAAACCACGGGAATTACCCATTGTTGAATTAGTTTAAAATAA
>DAOLYC010000354.1:0-2919 GCA_035425605.1 Ferruginibacter sp. | reverse complement strand
CACCTTTTTATCGAATAAAAATTCTCCTCCACTTTCAATAATCAATTTGCGCATGGCAGTAATTATCTGCGGCAATTTATTGGTGCCAATGTGTGGATGGCTTTGGTACAATATTTTTTCTTCGGCGCCAAAATTTACAAACAGGTTTAAAATCCTGTCAATATCACCACGTTTAGAACTTCGGGTGTACAATTTTCCATCACTATATGTACCGGCGCCTCCTTCACCAAAACAATAATTGCTATCGGGGTTAATAATTCCCTGCTTATTCAATAAGGCTAAATCTCTTCGCCTGCTTCGTACATCTTTTCCTCGTTCTAAAATAATGGGTTTAATTCCATGTTCAATCAGATGAAGGGCAGCAAATAAACCTGCAGGCCCTGCGCCGATGATAATTATTTTTTTACCAGCTTTACTTACATCCTTAAAAATAAATTGCTGAATTTTTCTTTGCTCAAAAGGCTCATTTATAAAAGCATTTACAGTAATATTTACCCAAATGGTTTTTGAACGGGCATCTATAGATTGCCTGGTAATATGATACCCTGTTACCGAACTTAATTTATTACTGGTTGCATTGGCTATATATTTTTTTATAGTCCAATCATCAGCTGCTTCTGATGGAAGAAGTTTGAAAGAGATTTTTTGTTGCATAGCGTTTGGGTTCTATCCAAAAAGCTTTTAATTATATTATATTTTGCAGCTTAATTTGCCTGAAATAAAAAAAGTAAGCAATATAGTTTAAAACGGCAGGTCGTCAACTGCATCAGGAGCTGTTGCCGAAAAAGTATCCAGGGGTTCCAGGTACTCATTATCGGTTTTTGCAATGCCGGGTTGTAAAATCTGTTCAATACGCCATGCATCCAAATTAGTAATGTAATTTATCTTGCCGTCTTTTTCCCATTTACTGCCTTTAATATTAAAGTACACTTTTATTTCGTCTCCAATATTTACACGGTCAATAATGGTAGTCTTATCCTGTACGCATTGAAACTTGGCATAGTTGGTTATAGTGCGACCATTAATATCTTCTGTTTTTTCAACGGCAAACTCTCTCGTTTTAAATGTTTCGGTACGTTGTACGGTATCGTATTTGGCAACTAATTTGCCTGTTAATTCGTAACTCATATAAGTAATTTAGTATTCAAAAGTAATCCTATTTTTTATCAAAATTATTTTTTAAAACCATTCTTTCTTTAAGATAAAAAGGACTATCTTACTTTTTGTTCTTTCTCGGATTTAAAAAACAAAATAATAAATGCATAGAGATTCCAGAATTTTTGTAAAACGAGGGTAAAAATATTAAAAGTTAAAAAAAATATTTTACTTCTTTTTGCTCATTTGTCTGGTTTAAGTTAAGTGGCTATCTATACTAAAAATTATGTAAGGTGCCTGTAAATCAACTATATTGTAAAACTTATAATTTGATATTGTACTTTAAAATTTGATATGTATTTTGAGATATAGGTAAGATAAGATTGCATTCTGTTATTGATTGGGAAAAAACAAATGAATAAAAAATTTTTTTTTCAACATTTTATTCGATATTCGCTGTCCTGCGAAGATTTTTGTGAACAAGTTTGTTCTAAAAAATTAAACCGGCAACCAAAGAAGATACAATTCATAACTCGATATATAAATTGCTAAGGAACTAATGGAGAAAGCTTTTGAAAAAGTATGGACAAACTGTTTAGATATAATAAAAGACATTGTAGAATGGCAGCATTTCAAAACATGGTTTGAACCAATAAAACCAGTTGCCTTAAAAGAAAAGATTTTAACTATACAGGTTCCTAGCCAGTTTTTTTATGAGTACCTTGAAGAACATTATGTATCGCTGCTGGCAAAAACATTAAAAAGAGAACTTGGAAAAGATGCCAGGCTTGAATATAGGATAATGGTTGACAGTGGCAATAGTAAAAACAAACCTCAAACCGTAGATGTTCCGGGGCAGGGTTACAAATCTTACTCAAATAATGAAATGGATTTTCCGCTTGTAATAAATAATCCAGTTAAGAACCCATTTGTTATTCCCGGGCTCAAAAAAATGCAGATTGATCCGCAACTGAATCAAGCATACACTTTTGATGCATTTGTAGAATGTGATTGTAACCGGGTAGCACGCAGGGCTGGAAAAACTGTTGCAGAAAAACCGGGTACAACTTCTTTTAATCCTTTAGTAATTTATAGCAGTGTTGGCTTAGGTAAAACTCACTTAGCGCAGGCAATTGGCAATGAAGTAAAAAGGTTACATCCCAATAAAGTGGTACTATATGTAAGTTCCGAAAAGTTCATTAACCAGTTTATAGATCACGGCCGTAACGGAGCCATCAACGATTTTATACATTTTTACCAGTTGATTGATGTATTAATAATTGATGATGTACAGTTTTTTAGCCGTGCCGAAAAATCGCAGGATGCATTTTTCTCCATCTTTAATCACTTACACCAAAGTGGTAAGCAACTGATATTAACAAGCGATAAAGCGCCTAAAGACCTGGAAGGTGTTCAGGAAAGATTACTTAGCCGTTTTCGATGGGGATTAAGCGCCGATTTACAGGTACCCGATTACGATACCAAGATTGAAATATTACGGTTGAAGATGAAGAACGACGGGCTGGAAATGCCACAGGAAGTGGTAAAATATATTGCGTATAATATGAACAGTAATGTTCGTGAACTGGAAGGTGCATTAATTTCATTGTTGGCACAATCTTCGCTAAATAAAAGGGAAATTGATTTAGAATTGACAAAAAAAGTACTTCGTAATTTTGTAAAATCCTCCAGTAAGGAAATAACAATCGATACCATACAAAAAATGGTATGTGAGTATTTTGATGTGCCTTATGATAAGCTGTTGCAAAAAACACGTAAACGTGAAATTGTGCAGGCAAGACAAATAACTATGTATCTGGCTAA
>DAOLYC010000353.1:0-2939 GCA_035425605.1 Ferruginibacter sp. | reverse complement strand
ATTTGGGTTTTTTGCCAGTATTATATAAAATAAAATGCCTGATTTTATTAACGGAACAATGATGCCAAATAAAAATATGAGTACGAATGGCCAGTAATTGCCATCTTTCCAAAGCCGTTCCATCATACCCAGGATACTTCTTTTTTCGCTAAATAAAGTAAAGTCAATAATATTAAGATAATGTACAGAAATCTGAATATGCAAGATGTCTAATACCCAACCAAAGCCTAGTAAAACCAGCGATCCGATGTGTAAAACCAGTAATAAATACCTGTTCATAAGCCTATTTTTCTCCTAAATAAAGCAGAAATTTCAACTTTTTAAAATTATCCATTATTAATTACTCATTTTTAAATGAATCCCCTATCTTTGCAGCCCAAAAATAGATTTTCATGGCAAATCATGCAGCAACCAAAAAAGATGTAAGACAAAGTACAAAGCGTAACGAACGTAATCGTTATTATGGTAAAACTACACGAAACGCAATTCGTGATTTAAAGGCAAGCGAGAAAAAAGCAGCGGAAGATGCTTTACCAAAAGTTGCATCTATGATTGATAAACTGGCAAAACGTGGTACAATACACAAAAATAAAGCTGCCAATTTAAAAAGTAAATTGGCTAAAAGAGTTAATGCTATGGCAAAGTAATTTTGTAATTATCATAAATTATTGAACCCGTCAATTTAATTTTGACGGGTTTTTTAATTACATTTAACTTGTTTACCTGTAAATCATGAATCGAGTTTTCTTTACTACACTATTGCTCTTTTTTACAAAGTTTAGTTTATACTGTCAGTGTACAGCACCAAACTTACCCAATGTTGGTAGCCTAATACTTAATAATACAGATACCCAATTAGTTATTTATTTTGATACTACAGCAAATTCTCCAGCAACAAATATTTATTACCTCGGTATTTTATCAACTTCAAACACTTTAAATAGCAACCCAGTTAACGGTATCATTTATAATATTGGTGATGATATTGGCGGAGGTGAAGTGATTTTTTATGGGAAAAATTATATTAATAAAAAAACAGGATTGGTAGCAGGCTCAACTTATTACCTTTTTCTCTTTACAGCTCAAACCTCCTGCAATGGCGAGCCTTTATATAGTAATAGTTCGCTTAATAGTACAGTTACCATGAACAATGAAGGGCCTGGTATTCCGGCAAACTATTACGATGCAGCTGCAGGTTTAAGCTGCACCAATTTAAAAACGGCACTTTTCAATATTATTAAACCTACAATAACAAGCCCGGCGCCTTCTTACACCGGGCTTTGGGGAGCATATTTTATAACAGATGACAGGCTTAATGATGGCGCCAACAAAACCATTGTGTGGGATATGTATTCTGATAACCCATCCGGAAGCGAATGTGAAGCAAATTTTGGCTCTCCTTACCAGGATAAGGGAACCGGTGGCAATACTGAGTGCCAGCGGTATAACCGTGAACATGCATTTCCCAGGGCTTGGTTTGGTGGTAATGTAGATCCCATGTATAGCGATATGTTTATTGTATATCCTACCGATAAAAAAGTAAATAGCATGCGTGGAAATTTTCCATTTGGCGAAGTAACATCGGCAAGTTATACGTCAAATAACGGATCAAAACTTGGCCCCAATACTTATTTAACTGAATATACAGGAAATGCCTTTGAGCCAAATGATGCCTATAAAGGAGACTTTGCCCGATCAACTTTGTATGTGGCTACCGCCTATGAAAACGCAATTGCAGGATGGCAAACGAATTCAAATGCAGGCAGTGTATTGAACGGTACATCGTACCAGTGTTTTGATAACTGGTACCTGAAATTGTTGTACAAATGGCATATACAGGACCCGGTAAGTTCAAAAGAAATTGACAGAAACAATGATGTATATATGTTACAGGGAAACCGCAACCCTTTTATTGACCATCCGGAATATGTAACATTGGTTTGGCAATGCACAGGTGTGCTACCGGTTACCATAATTGATTTTATAGCTCAAAAAAATGATGAAACTGTAAATCTTAAATGGTATGCCACTTATGAAACTAATTTTAAATTTTATGAAATAGAAAGGAGCCAGGATGGAATAAATTTCTATAAAACAGGAACAGTGCAGGGCGCAAACCTGGCAAATTATACATTTACAGATAATAACCTGCCCGGAAGCAGTACGCTTTTTTATCGTTTAAAAATGATTGACATTGATGGACAATTCAGTTATAGTAAAATTGTTTCTTTACACAATAAAAATAATTTTTACAATGCACAGGTTTATCCTAACCCTACAAGCAATACACTACAGGTAAAACTTCAACAGGCTTTATCACAAAACAGTCAATTATTTATTACAGATGTTACGGGCCGCATAGTAGTGCAGCAGCAGATTGCAGCCGGACTTAGCAAGCTTGATTTAACTGTAAACCATTTACCTGCAGGCAGGTATTTTATCAACATTAAAAACAATAGTGAATTAATTAATCAGTCGTTTGTAATTGTAAAATAATTATAGTTACATTTTTTATCACAGGGCAGCATTGATGCGGCCAGGTGGTTTTTATAAATGGTAAATCAAACCATAAAAAATATTGTAGCTTACCAAAAAATAATTTTATGAGAAAATTGATGATGATTGCTGCTGCCATAATTTATTTAAATATGGCAAATGCACAACAATGCCGATTTGAAAAAACCAATGGGTTAGAAACAGCCACTTATTTTGAAGCCATTGACTGGTATAAAAATTTAGATCAGATATCAACGAAAGTATTAGTAAAAGAAATGGGTATGACAGATGCCGGTTACCCATTACATCTTGTTATAGTAAGCAGCGATGGTAAGTTTAACCCCGTTCAATGGCGTAAACAAAATAAAGCAGTTATTCTTATTAATAATGGTATTCACCCCGGAGAACCGGAAGGTATCGACGCCACTATATTATTACTGCGC
>DAOLYC010000352.1:0-2941 GCA_035425605.1 Ferruginibacter sp. | reverse complement strand
TGGTTTCGTTATTTTTTGCGGCAGTAGTTTTGGAGGAACTAAAGCATTGGGTTGGCTAACTTCGGTTACTTTATTGGTAGCCACTTTTACTAATCTGGTTTTATTACCTGTATTATTGCTAATTACTGCACCCAAGCATAAAGCCGAAGTTAAAAAAGAGGCTTAAAAATTAATCAACCCTATTTAGTAAATGATAATTTATATCAATAGTAAATAAATGCAGCTATTGGTAAAATAAATTTGTCTATAAATGTATAGTATAATAGCTATTGTAATATATTTGCCGACTTAAACAATTTAAGCAATGAGAAAATCGATTTTAACATTAATGGCTGTGTTTGTATTTATTTATGGAGCAGCCGCTCAAAACCGCACCATAACAGGTAAGGTTACCGATGAAAAAGGGGCGCCAATTGAAGGTGCTTCTGTTTTAAGTCCTGACGGAAAACAGGGTACACAAACTGATAACAATGGACAATATAGTATCTCTGTTCCTGCATCAGTTAAATCATTAAGGTTTTCAAACGTAAATTTTGAAGCAGTTTCCAAATCATTGGGAAACCTGTTAATTGTAAATGTTTCTTTAAAATCTAAAGATGCAAGTTTAGAGGAAGTGGTAGTTGTGGGTTACGGTACACAACAAAAGAAAGCTTTTACTGGTTCTGCATCAAAAGTAGATGCAAAGGAAATTGCGCAGTTAGTTACACCCTCGATTGATAAACAATTAGCTGGCCGTGCTGCCGGTGTAAATGTAAATGTATCGAGTGGACAAGTAAATGCTCCAGCCCGTATCCGCATTAGAGGTACAAACTCCTTTAATCAAAACCGCTCTCCATTGGTAGTATTAGATGGTTCGCCAATTTCTACCGGAAATTTAGGACTGGTATCTAATACAAATGCCCTGGGCGATATTAATCCCGATGATATTGAATCGTTGGAGGTATTAAAAGATGGTTCTGCTACTGCTATATATGGTTCTCGTGGT
This sequence comes from Ferruginibacter sp., assembly GCA_035425605.1. Classification (GTDB taxonomy): domain Bacteria; phylum Bacteroidota; class Bacteroidia; order Chitinophagales; family Chitinophagaceae; genus Ferruginibacter. The sequence continues at coordinate 1,956 of DAOLYC010000352.1, read as the reverse complement.
GCAAATGGTGTAATAATGATTACTACTAAAAAAGGAACTCGTGGCCGTAATTCAATTACATATAGTGGTGTTGTAGGTTTTAGTAGCCCGGTTCAAAAGTTTGATCTTATGAACGCCAATGAATTTGTAACCATATCAAACGAAAAATTCATCAATGCCGGCCAATTACCTCCTGCAAGACTTGATCCTGCAGGAACTAATACAGACTGGCAAAACAATGTGTTTGTAAAAAACGCTTTAACTACAAGTCATACTATTGCTTTAAGTGGTGGAACCGATAAGGCTTTATATTATATGAGTATGAACTATTCCAATAATAATGGAGTTGTTCGCACAAATAAAAGTACAGCCTTTAGGGTACGGGCTAATGTAGAAGTACAGGTTAATAAATGGCTAAAAATGGGCAACAACCTATCTGCATCACGTCAAAACGACTTTGACCAGAACAACAGTTCAAACGGGCTTAGCGGTTCAATTGTTGGAGCTATCAGGGCTTTGCCAAATGTGCCTATCTATAGCAATACACATCCTACAGGTTATAATATTACACCCAATGCCAATTCACTTGGCCAGGGTGTTAACTTGCGTGGTATTGATGATAACTATACCAATATTGCTTTTGTATTGGATAATAATAAATACAATTCAGATCAATACAGGATTTTGGATAATGTTTTTGCAGAATTATCACTGGCAAAAGGCTTAAAATTCCGCAGCCAGTTGGGTGTTGACTATTATACCGATAACAGTTTACAGGCTTGGGATCCTCGTCATGGAGATGGCGCCAGCAACAACGGTTATATTTACCAGGGCCAACAAAATATTTTAAATACAAATATTCAGAATTTCCTGAACTATAATTTATCAATAAATAATACGCATAACATATATGCCACAGTTGGTCATGAATTACAACAAACCACTTCAAGATTCTTCAGGGCATCGGGTACCAATATTTCTGATATTTTCTTTGCAAAAGATAATATTATTTCAGGAAGTGTTGCTACTCCAAGTATTGGTGGTAATTTATCAAAGTCTGCCATTGAATCATTATTCGGAAGATTGAATTATGATTATATGGGAAAATATTTTGTTCAAGGTTCAATAAGAAGAGATGGACAGTCATCATTAGCCACAGGAAATAAATATGGTATATTCCCTGGTGTGTCTGTTGGCTGGAGACCTTCTCAGGAAGGATTTTGGAGAAATAGTGCACTAAATAAAGTGATATCTGATTTAAAGATTAGAGGTTCTTATGCTAGTGTTGGTAATCGTTTAGGTGGATTTCCATATTTGAGTACTTATGGTAGTAGTCCTTATGGTAATGTAGGAGGTATATCTCCCGACCTTATTGGTAACCCTCAATTACAGTGGGAGCAAAGTAAAAAATATGATATTGGTGTTGATATGTCTTTATACAGAGGAAGGGTAAACCTAACATTTGATTATTTTAAAAATGATCTTGACAACCTGGTTTTAGATGTACCAACGGCTTTTTCAACTGGGATACCTAATAATACCATAAAACAAAATATTGGCAGAGTGCAGAATAAGGGTATTGAGTTAAGTATTGACGCTACCATAGTTCAAACAGAAAACTTCAGATGGGGTGTGAGTGCAAACTATTCTCATATTGAAAACAAAATCATATCATTATATAGCGTTGCAGGAGTACCAACAACATCATTAGTAAGATCTAACTATACTGTTGATAGCGTTGGCTTACCAATCAGTTCAATATTCGGTTACCAGTTTGCAGGTGTTAATAGTGGTAATGGTAACCCTGTTTATTATAATGCAGCAGGCGACTTAGTGCAGCGTAATATTTCTAACGGAGGCTATTATTTCGCAAATTCGTTAAGCGATCCGGCTTTAGGCGCACAAACTACTTTAACTGTTGCCGACAAAAGGATTTTAGGTAGTGCTCAACCTACCGATTTTGGCGCTTTCACTAAT
>DAOLYC010000351.1:0-2951 GCA_035425605.1 Ferruginibacter sp. | reverse complement strand
TTACATAACAATCAGCTTCAGTTACAAATTACTGATAATGGTATTGGCTTTAACAGCAGTAAAAGCTTTACCGGTAATGGCTTACGAAATATGAATAGCAGGGCTATGGCCATGAAAGCAACACTTACCATACATTCAATTGTAAATACAGGTACTACTATTTTGCTTCAAAAAAGCATCACATGAATAGGGTATGTAATTTTAAGATAAACTTTATTAAGTTGCAGCCCATCAAGCATTATTGAGACAAAATGCCAGTAAACATAATTATTTACGATGATAACCAGAATTTAAGGGAAAGCCTTTCAAACCTGCTTGCCCTTACCGGTGAATTTCATATCAAAGGGAGTTTTCCTAATTGCGAAAATGTACAGGAACAAGTTTTAAAAATACAACCCGATGTAATATTGATGGATATTGACATGCCTGTTATTAATGGAATTGAAGCGGTTAAAAAAATACGTGAGTTTAACCAGAATGTTCAAATTATTATGCTTACTGTATTTGATGATAACACTCATGTATTTGAAGCATTGTATGCCGGGGCTAACGGGTATCTGCTAAAAAAATATGTATCGGATAAGCTTATTCATGCCATTCAGGATGTATTAAGTGGTGGCGCACCCATGAGCCCTTCTATAGCAAGGATGGTAATAAATAATATGCAGCAACCAATACAACCTTCTGCTACAAAAGCCGATTATCAATTAACATCCAGAGAAAAAGAAATATTGCAATTACTTGCACAAGGAAACAGTTTTAAAATGATAGCAGCCGATTTGCTTATCAGTATAGATACAGTACGTACGCATATTAAACACATCTACGATAAACTGCATGTTCGTTCACAAATTGAAGCAGTAAGTAAAGCCATCAATGAAAAATTGGTATAAAATTTCAGATTAAGTAAGTGTTACAAAAAAAATGCTGAATATATTTTCATTGAATTAATTATATACCACAAACAGGTATCACATCATAAGGGTATTGTACAGATGTTTTCTTTTCGTCATTTTTATTTTGTATGTGAAGAAGAAAAATAACTTATACGTTCATATCGCACTTTTTATAATCCTTCTTTATCTTTTTGCATGATAACTGTACGGGTAGGGAAGGGGAGATTGATGCCCTCTTTGTTATAACGCTCATGCAATCTTTTTATAAATTCACTTTTAACAGCAAATTGCGATGAATAATCTTTTACCCTTAAGAATGCTTTTAGTTTGATGCTACTTTCATCGAAACTGTAAAAGCGGATAGTAGGTTCTGTTCCTTTTACTCCTTCTTCCATGGCAGCAAGCGTTTCTTGTATCACTTCTTTAGTAATCATTTCTACGTGCTGCAGGTTGCTTTTATAATCTACACCAATTTCTACATTAAATGTAACTTCCTGAAAAGGCAAATAATAATTATTAACAATCATATCGGCCAGTTTCGAATTGGGCACAATGATGATATGATCCGATGCTGCCCGTAAGCTTGTACTTCGCCAGCTAATATCTTCTACAAATCCATCTTCGCCTGTTGAAAGTTTTACATAATCTCCATGGTTAATTTTACCAGATGCTATTATTTGTAAGCCGGCAAATAAATTAGACAAAGTGTTTTGTAAAGCTAAGGCAACTGCTAAACCTCCCACACCTAAAGCAGTAAGCATTGGTGTTATTGAAATACCCTGGCTTTGTAAAATGATAAGCAAGCCAATGCAATAAATTATTACACGTACAATATTACCAATGATAGATGATGAAGGTAATATGGTATCGGTGCCAGATGCTCTTATGTGCATCAAGCCAGATATAATGCGGGCAATAATTAATGTTGTGCTGGCAATATAAAAAATCAGCAATCCGTTTTCGAGCCAGTAACTAAACCGGCTGTCAAGATCTAAGCGCTTAAGCCCTAAAAAAATACCCAGGGCCAAAAACCACGGAATTACCCATTTGCGAATTGTTTTAATTATAAGGTCGTCCGATTTGAAGGTTGTTTTTGAAGCAAGCTTGCCAAAAAAAGGCATCACTAATTTATGAATGAGCAAGCCAACTACAAAACCCGAAACAGTATAAATAATCAATTGTAATATATCGTTATTGCTCATGTAAAGTTTATTTAATTTTCTATTGGCAAATCTACTTTAATAAACATCAATACTTAAAAATTAATTAAAAACTTTAGTGTAAAAATGGAAACTAAATAAAGAAACTGTTAGCAGTGTTGTAAGATATGATTAAAAGCATGCTTAAAGTTAAAAGCACTGTATTTTAAATTTAACTCAATAGGATATTTTAAGTTGATTTTTTACTGATTTATTTCTTGGTATAACTGAAGATTTCTAACTATCATTTACAATTTTTCTTAAATGATTTAACTGTTATTTGTAGCCAATGAATCTATAACTGCCGGAATTTTTTCAAACTCGTGGTATTTATCAAAAAAATAGCTGGCTCCAAGATTCATACATTGCTTTTGTATTTCTTTTTCGATATGGATGGAGAGTACGATAATCTTCATTTTTATATACTTGCTATGAATCATCTTAATTAACTCGTATGCTAAGGTTTGTTGCAGGTTAAGGTCAAGTATTACAACATCAGGCATACCCTCGGCAACAACTTTTACAGCATCGGCATAGTTGGTGGCATATTCTATACTTTTAACATAAGTTGATTCTAAAACAAGTTCTTTTAAGCGTTCTATAATTTCTAACGAACTATCGAATATAGCTACTGTCATAAAAATTTAGCGGTTGCATGTTTCTTAAGTTCTATCAATATGCAAAGAAAAAAGTAGAAAGAAGATAGAAGCTGTGATGGTTAAAAGATAGAAGTAGTTCTATAAGAATAAAGCATCAACTTTAAACTCAATAATCAATATCAGATATGATATGGTTGGCAATGGCGTAGCGTGTTAACTCCGAATTGTTTGACAAACCAAGTTTTGATAAAATATGG
>DAOLYC010000350.1:0-2958 GCA_035425605.1 Ferruginibacter sp. | reverse complement strand
CGCTTTGGCACTATTGCTAACTGCATTAAATAAGGTTGATTTACCTACATTGGGTAATCCTACTATTCCTGCTTTTAAAGCCATTTCTTTCTATAGATTTAATTGATGATTTATTATTGCGGCAGCAAAGGTAAGGCAAGTGTTGTTATTCTTTATTTTGAATGTTAAATTAAGATGACAATTAAGTAACTTTCCGCATAAAACTTTTATCATCTATAATTACATTTCATGGCATTAAGCAGGATATGGTCGGCGTTTATAATTATTGCAATTACAGTAGCCGGTATTAAATGTTTTTTCTTTGGAGAAACACAAATATTTACCTGGATGGTAAGCGGCAAAGCATCTGACCCAGCTAATCCCTTAAAAATAGATGGTATAATAGAAACCTGTTGGGTAGCAGTAGATATATGTTTAAGGTTGATTGGTATCTTATCACTTTTTATAGGATTTATGAATATTGCCGAAAAAGCAGGCGGCATAAGGCTTTTATCCCGAATTGTGGGGCCGTTTTTCTCAAAACTTTTTCCAGAAATTCCAAAAGGACACCCTTCGATGGGGCACATGATTATGAATTTTTCGGCAAACCTCCTGGGATTGGATAATGCCGCTACGCCTTTTGGATTAAAGGCTATGCAAAGTTTGCAGGAACTGAATCCGAATAAGGATGTTGCTTCCAATTCTCAAATCATGTTTCTTTGTTTACATGCAGCAGGATTAAACCTTATACCCGTAAGTGTAATTGCAGTAAGGGCTGCACAAAATGCATCAAATCCAACAGATATTTTTATTCCCTGTATGATTGTAACATTTGTTGGCACTATGGCTGCTATGATAATAGTATCAATAAAGCAAAAAATAAATTTAATTCAACCGGTTATACTTTTATGGGTATTGGGTATTTCGTTGGTAATAGGTTTGCTGGTAATGTATGTAGTGCATTTAAATGCAGCAGGTATTCAATCGTTTTCCGGAATGTTGAGTAACGGATTAATCTTACTGGTGTTTATTTTGATAATCTTAGGAGGCGTTTATAAAAAGACAGATATATTTTCGGATTTTGTAGATGGTGCAAAAAACGGGTTTGATACCGCCATCAGGATTATTCCTTATATTTTAGGAATACTGGTAGCTGTTAGCATGTTGCGTACCAGTGGTACTTTTGATGCAGTAATAAACGGGATGAAATATTTTTTTGCCATGTTTAGTCCCGATACCCGGTTTGTAGATGGACTGCCCACAGCCTTAATAAGGCCATTGAGTGGTGGTGCAGCAAGGGGTATGATGGTTAGTACGATGGCTACTTATGGCCCCGATTCTTTTGCCAGCAGGCTTTCAGGCATTTTCCAAGGGGCATCAGATACTACTTTTTATGTTGTAGCAGTATATTTTGGATCGGTATCAATAAAAAATACACGTTATTCCATAGGTGCCATGTTGCTTGCTGACCTGGTTGGAATAATAACTTCCATAACACTAGCGTATTTGTTTTTTGGTTAACTTAATTACTGATTCGCAAAAAAAGAGCAGCCCCGTTAAGGAAGCTGCTCTTTTTTTTATTTGTATAAAATTAATATGTATTGAATAATGCAAAAGATTTTGTTGCTCTATAACTACCACTATAAACAGTAGTGTAACTCCTTGTTGGTGTAACACCGGTTGAAATTAAACGGATTATTAAAGGAGAAGTAGTACCTGTAGCATAAACAGATAATGTATCTCTTTTACCAGAAGGATAAGGAATAAATCCAGTAACAGAAGCAGTTGCAACATTGGTGAAAACTTTTGTATTGCCAAATACCGAAGAATAAACATCTACTGCCGGAACAGGCGTAGTATTAAATATAAAATTTGCAAACCGAAGCCTGCTGGTTGTATCACTTGGTATTTCAATATCATTTGAAACCGTTACTTGCTTAATGCTATTAAGAGTATCGTAAGTAAAAATTGTATAGCTTTTACCGGCATCCATAGTTTCTGCAAAAGTTAATGGCGGCTGAGTTGTACTGCCAAGTGTATCTTTTATTAAAAAAGTTCTTGAGCCAGCATCAACTTTAAATGCATAAGCAGTAGCTGGAAAAACATTTCCAAATGCAAATGTAGAACCGGAAATCTTATTTCCATCAACATATAAAAAATTACGGGTAGATTTTACCGTTGCATTATACACCTGCACGGTAGCTTTAGTGTTTATCCCGGTTTCAATAGATGCTGTTAAAGGCGCTTCACGCTTGCATGAAATAAATGCGAACGAAAAAGCAACAACTATAATCAGCAAGGTTATTAATTTATTAAGTTTCATATCTTATTATTTTCAGGTTAAAAATTTATGGCTCCGAAAACCAGCATTTGTAAGTATTATAATCTGTGTTAGTTGCACCTATCCTTGTTAATTCCGGAATATTATAAAGATATTCTGAATTATATCTTGGCCTGCACCTGTAAACATAGTTACCATTATTTGTACTGATAAGGTAATTAATAGGCGAAGTGGGAGGTGGTAAAAAGCCTGCATAAACCTGGTGACCGGAAGATACATCCATATCAATATAATGATACTTGCGCATATCTGTCCAGGTTTGGTGTGTACCCCAGCCAAATAATGCTATGTATTTTTGCAACATAATATGTGTTAAAGTTAATCCGGCTGATGTAAGTGGTACAATGGCAGGATCATTCATATATGTTGTTTTCATTAATGGCGTTATAAGTTTAGATGCAGGTACATTTGTTTGATAAGTAGATGTGAGCATATCAAAGTTTAAACTTATACCGTTTTTGTATGCAGCATAAGCGGTTGCCTTATCACCTTTTTTAAATGCTGCTTCAGCTAATGTAAACTGCATTTCAGAAGCTGTCATCATAGGCCAGGGGCCGGCATTGCGGTAAACATAACGGGTACTGTCAACCGTACTACCAACAGTTGCATTTGCGGTAGGGTTTCTCCAGAAATTTTTT
>DAOLYC010000349.1:0-2958 GCA_035425605.1 Ferruginibacter sp. | reverse complement strand
CGGGCGAAATTTTTATCCAGTTCTTTCCTTCATCAACCGATTTGTATAAATATTGAGATGCAATGTAAAGGTTGCGTTTATTTTTTTGACCAATTACGATAGGTGTATTCCAGTTAAAACGAAGTTTTTCATCATTTAAGGCCTGTTGTGGTTTAATATTATAAGCTTTACCTTGTTTTAAATCGTTATGAACAATTTCGCCACCCTGCGATTCGGTATAAACAATATCCGGATTCATCCCATCTACCTGAACCCAAAAGCCATCGCCTCCGCCAAAATTTTTCCAATCGCTGTTTTCAATTCCGCCAGCGCTTTGTGTTGGCGCATACCAACTTTGGTTATCCTGCAAACCTCCGTACACATTGTAGGGTTCTTTAAAATCGTAAGTAACATGGTAAAACTGCGATACCGGCAACATAGGAAGCATTAACCAGGTAGCGCCACGGTCGTTACTTATATACAAACCTCCATCGGTACCCAGGTACATTTGATTAGTGTAATTGGGGTTTATCCAAAGTGCATGATGATCGGCATGTACGTTACCGCCTCCATCTGCAAAAGAATAACCACCATCGCTGCTGTAACTAAATCCAAAACCGGGGCGGTAAACCCTTTTTGGATCTTTGGGATCAATTACCAGGCATGAAAAATAAAAAGGCCTGGAAACAACATTCATTGTTGAACTTTGTTGTTTCCATGTTTCGCCAGCATCGGCAGAAATATACAAACCTGTATTTTCTGCTTCCACAATGGCAATTAAATTATCGGGAGCACTGGGCGCTAAAGCAATAGCGGTACGTCCAAAAGGTTTTGGTGGCAAACCTTTGCTTAATGCTCTCCAGGTTTTGCCCCCATCGGTACTTTTATAAATACCACTTCCTTTTCCACCCGAATTAAAAGAATATGGTGTACGCCTGAACTCCCAGGTGGTTGCATACACTATTAAAGGATTAAGCGGATTTACAGCAATATCCGCCACGCCAGTTTGTTCATTTATGTAAAGAATTTTCTCAAAAGTTTTTCCTCCATCAATTGATTTGTATAAGCCACGGTGTGTACTATTGCTCCACAATGGTCCTGGTGCTGCTACATAAATATTTTTTGAATTTACAGGATCAATAATTATACGGCTGATGTGTTCGGTACTGTCGAGTTCTTTTATTTTAGTCCAGTTTTCGCCTTCATCTGCAGAACGGTAAAGTCCATCACCAATTGAAACAGTATTACGCATGTTACTCTCTCCGGTTCCTACAAATATTATTTTTGGATTTTGCTGATCTACAGCCAATGCGCCAATACTTTGGCAGTATTTATCGAAAATAGATTTAAAACTTACACCTGCATTTGTTGTTTTCCAAACACCGCCTCCGGCAGAACCAACATAAATGGTACGGGGCTCGCTGTTTACGCCTTCAATGGCTGTAAGTCTTCCACCCATGGTTGCCGGACCAATTTGGCGGGCTTCCATCATACCAAATGTTGCAGAGGTAATTTGTGCCTGAGCAGCCTGTGTAAAAATTAAGATGCTGATAAGGGGAAGTATTTTTTTCATAACCATGTTTTTTTAAAACTACAAAACCTGTAAAATAAAAACAACCCGGTTTTAAAAAAACCGGGTTGTTAAAATAAGTATTAATTACATATCGTGTTTATAAGCACTTTCTGGTATCGTTTGATTAACCTTAATACTCGAAATTAAAAGTGTACCAAATGGTAAGCCAATACTGTAAGGCATTTTAACACCTTCCACATCCCGGTAATCAGAGAAATCTGATTGCACTTCAGTTTCCTGTCCGTTAGCTTTTTGCATTTTTTTTGTACGTATAATCATGTTTGTTGCAGGATCAATATAATAAGTTTCATCTTTTCCGCTGGCAAGTGTAACTTTTATTTTAAAACATTCGGTGCCTTCTACATCTTCTTTTTCTAATAACTCTACTTTGTTTCCTTTTGCGGCATAATCAACCAAAGGGCCGGCAATATCTAAATCGCTTAAACCTTCTTTTACATCATCGGATGTTTTGGGTTCGGGTTTTTGCATACCATTAAATGGCATATAGGTCCATCCTTCCTTATCTGTTAGCATATCAAAACCACTCATACCATTTACAAATATATCCTGGCGGGCCAGTTTATTATTTACCATTGTTAAGGTTACTCCAATATCAGTTCCTTGTACATTAAGGTTGCCTTCCGAAATTATATTTTGTAACTTATTAAGGTTTTCTTTACCACCTAATGCAGTAATGTGATTGTTAATTACTTCATCAACAGTTTGTGCTTGTGCAAACTGTGCAAAAACCAATGCCAGTATCAACAAGGCAAATACAAATAAATTTTTCATTTTTAAGTTTTTTTAAGCCGTAAATATAATGTAAATCATTACTGTTAACCTAATTTAGTTTTTCCATTTAACTTGTAAAAAATTCTATTTAAAAATAAATACCATTATATATAATGAACAACTTTAAAATACAGGGAAATGTGGTTGATATTATGGCCAGGGAAATTTTTTGGGGTGAGGTTAGTGTTGAAAACGGAAAGATATCTTCAATAAAAAAAATACCCACTGAAAATAGGGAAACCGAAACTAAAAATTATATAGTTCCGGGGTTTATTGATAGCCATGTACATATAGAAAGTTCTATGTTGGTGCCATCTGAATTTGCAAAACTTGCTGTAGTACATGGTACGGTTGGCACCATTAGTGATCCACATGAAATTGCCAATGTGTGTGGAATGGAAGGAGTTGCATACATGATAAACAATGGAAAAACAGTTCCTTTTAAATTTCATTTTGGCGCACCCAGTTGTGTGCCGGCTACCGTTTTTGAAACAGCGGGCGCTGCATTAAATGCCGATGATGTGGATACACTATTGCAAAAAGAAGAAATACATTATTTAAGTGAGATGATGAATTTTCCAGGTGTGTTACATGGAGATGCAGAGGTGTTTAAA
>DAOLYC010000348.1:0-2967 GCA_035425605.1 Ferruginibacter sp. | reverse complement strand
GCATCAGTTTTAGCTACAGGACTTGCAAAACCACCAGGTGAAGCCAGAATTTTAAGAGACCCAGGTACATAAGTAAGTGCGGAGGGTATGGTGTCAACAATTACACAACTGTGTGCTGCGCCGCCGCCGCCATTATTTCCACTAATTGTATATATCAGGTTTTCACTTGGGTCAAGAGCAAGTAGAGGAATTTGATCGCTTATTACAGCTTTATCAAGTGTAACCAATGGTGGTTTTGACTTAATTGAAAAAGCAAAAATACTTGGGAAATATTGGTCTGATTCAGTTCCAAATTCAATATCAATTTGAGTATCGTTTGGATCAATTCCATAACCAACTCCTACTTCCTGCTCATCTATATCAATACCCATCTGGTTTAATAAATTAGGATTTTTTGTACTTATGTGTGCGCCATTTTTAGAAATAGTTCCATTCCAGAAATTAGTAATTGGGTTTACTGCATTAGAAACGGCAGTGCCATTAACCTTAATGTAATCTCCAGCCGGATTTTGTGCTGTAGCTGCAAGATTGCCATCTCCTTCCCAAGCCATGGTTGACATATAAGCATCAGATGCCAAAACAGGTGTGCCCGGAGCATTTAACCCTGTTAGCTGTATTGCTTGTGTAGCGTTGTTTTCTACTCTTACAAAACCATCATACACCCTTACACTAGAATAAGGCAAAGTAAGATTTTCATATACTACTACTAATGCCCATCCACCATAGTTGCCACCTCCGCCAACTGAACCTGTAGTAGTTGCAACGTTTGCAACCGTATAGCTGCCAGCACCATTCGTGTTTACAAAAGCAGTTACATCTTGATAAGCTTGGTAAGCATACTGATCGCCAGTAAGAAGAGTTTGATCAATCTGAACACCTGCATTAACTGTTGCATATGCACCGGCTGCCTTCCTGATACTAACAGTACCTCTGTTAGCATAGTTGGAATTATCATCATCAATACGACCACCCCAATATAAACGGGCAAATTTTATGGTGTTTGTACCGGCAGGAAGAACAAGATCTGCTGAAGAAGAGTTGAAGGTGCTAACAACTCCGTCTACATCTATATATACCATATCAGAATTATCATTACCAACAGTGGCAGTAACACCCCCTGTTCCAACTGCGAATGTGCCATTGCCTGAAGTCCTTTGCAATATGGCATTACCAAACATGGTATGGCCGCCTTTTAAGTTATCAGAATACACCGGTCCGGCATAAGCCCTAATAATTTGAGCTGATACCTGTGTAATGGAGAATGCTGTTAAAATGAACACCAATAAAAGAACAGCTGCTTTTTTGGTAAAAAATAGAATTTTCATGCTCTGAGTTTTTATATAAAAAAATAATAAATCCTAAACCTTTGGGTTTACCAGATAATGGAAAGGTTACATCGAAAGGATTTAGACTCAGATTGGTTCTAAAATGGGAGAATTGGAGTTAGGTTTATTTGGCCTTTTGGAGGAGGTGGATTGAAAATGGTGAACAAATCTAAAAAATGTTTTTTAAAAATACAAGCAATTTGGAAAATAGTTTCAAAAAAATAGAGCCTCGTATCATTTTATAAACACATAAATACAAAAACCCTCCGCATCGGCCGGAGGGGTAGAGTTATTAAAACCCTGAGCATAAATATTTGAAAATTAATATTTCAATAGTAAAAATTTATTTTGTTTAAGGAGAGATCATTGTAATATGGGGATGATAGAAAACCATCCCCATACTTATTTTTTTGAAACAGTTTTATCTTGCAATGGTGAATTTAGTTGTCTGAATACTTTTACCATCATTCATTTGCAACAAATACATTCCAGGAAGTAACCTCTCTAGATGATTGATAGAAATACTGTTAATGCCTTGCGTAGCGTTATTTTGTTGTGTAGACATTATTCTCCCTGCCATGTCAATTACTTTAATATCAACAACAGACTTTACAGCAGCCTCAAATCGTAATGTAACAGTATTACCTTTTACAACTGGATTAGGAATAATTACAATATCAGTCATTCCTTTTACATCTTTACGAATCAGGATTACATTGCTGTATTTAAACTGACCATCTGTATCAATCATTTTAAGTCTGTAATAGAATGTACTACTAGCACTGAAAGATGAAAGATCGTCATTATGTTGATAGTTTTCTTTTGAAGAGCTGTTTCCAGTAGCCGCTTGTAAGCCAATACTACTAAAGTTGGTACCGTCTTCACTTCTTTCTATATCATAATAAGAAAAGTTGACCTGATTCTCAGTTACCCAATTCAAATATGTTGTATTGTTTTTATAAGCTCCAGTAAAGCTTAAGAGTTTAACGGGAAGAGTAGCACCAGGACAAAACTCGATGTTGGTTGGGTCGTTTGGAGGTGCTGTAGCTGGATTATTCGAATCATCTGAGCCACCAAGCAAAGCCGGAAGACCAGAGATAAATGACTGCATCGGGATAGGGTTAGGCGTTCCTGTACCTACAAACTTCAATTGAAATGTAGCACTTAAAGTTGCTCCGGGTGCACCTGTTTGAAAATTAGAAACTACAATTTTGTTATAATTCGGTGCTACGGCACCAGACGCTAATTGAAGTGATACATTAGCTGCACTATTATTTGGTAAAAGCCCAGCAGTAAATAAATTCTGTGCTATTGTTGCCGCAGTTTGATTAAACATAAACTTGTGTGCTGCATCATTTAATGATAAATCAAAAGTATAAGTTAAGCCAGTTTGCTGTACAGATGACTTATTTGTAACCGCTATTGAAATATTAGTGGTTGGGTTTTTATTAGAATTGGAAGGGCATGGAGTATTTCCAACCGGATTCCAAGATAAATCATGAAATACATTCCCAAAACTACAGCTACATCCATCTGCATAAGTATAAGATGGGCCAGATCCGGCAGGGGTAAGTCCAGCATTAGTTTTATCTATTAAATAAAAAGCTCCGTTTTGATGATACCCATACATATTACCTATTTC
>DAOLYC010000347.1:0-2985 GCA_035425605.1 Ferruginibacter sp. | reverse complement strand
TTTGTTTTGTTGCCAATATAAAAAATGTCAACAACAGAAAAGCCACATCACACATGGCCGTCATATCAACGGATGTACTCTTGCGTGGTATTTTAACTTTTGGCATATAATTCTGTTTTTAATTTAACTGCATCACTGCAGTATTTTAAAAGATACAAATCCATTTACTTTCCATACAATTATTTGTACAAGCTGGCAAAAGTTTGTGTTAAAGTAAATCCAGATTCATCAATACCATAAGTGATAGCGTCAATTTTGGTTGTAAATATATTATAAAACATGATGGCGAATGCTGATGTACCAATACCCAAGGCGGTATTATATAAGGCTTCAGAAATACCTATCGATAACTGGGCAGCTGAGTTTGCTCCACCGCTATCGGCACCCAAACCGGCAAAGGCACGTATCATACCTACCACCGTTCCTAACAGTCCAATAAGGGTTGCTAAGGATGCGATTGTTGAAAGGAATACCAGGTTTTTTTCCAACATAGGTAACTCCAGTGATGTTGCTTCTTCTACTTCCTTTTGTATAGCTATCACTTTCTGATCAGTTGTAAGTTCGGTATTTGATATCATTTCTTTATAGCGGTGTAAACCTGCTTTCATTACATTACCTACCGATCCTTTTTGTTTATCGCACTCAGCTAATGCTGCATCTACGTTTTTATTAGCCAACTGATATTGAACTTTGCGGATAAAATCTGCATTGTTTCCAGTGCCATGAGCTTTTGAAATTGTCATAAACCTTTCAATTACAAAAGTAGCCATCGTTAAAAAAGTACCGATTAAAACAGGTACAATAATACCACCTAAATACATTTTACTTAATGCAGATTTAGGGTCGTGCCTATCGGGCCAAAAACCGCCGTTTTCTCCACCACTTCCAAAGTTTGATGGGTTACCCAGGCCAAAGCGCCAAATACAATATCCTGCTATTAAACATAAAAATGGTGCTAATAAAGAAATGATGTTGCTAGATTTTTTTGCCTGTACTGAAGTTGTTGGTTTTACAGTTGATGTAGTCTCTGCCATAAAATTCTGATTTTTAGTTTTGGAAATTTAATTTCTGTTAAATGATAAATATAGGATTGTTATATAAATACAGTTGTTAAAAGTACATGATAAATTAATTATAAAATAGGTTACTGGTAAAATAAATCACTAGTACCATAATTAAGGGTTACAACTTACGAAATTTTTGTTTTAAAAAATATTTTTTTACGATGCTGAAATGTATTAATTACACAATATTGTTAATAATTTCTTTAAAAGAAAGGTGAAAACCTCATGAATAATATACACTGTAATATAAAATCTACATCCTATTCGTACCTCAGTGCCACGATGGGGTCTAATTTTGAAGCCTTAAATGCCGGGTATAAACCTGCTGCAAGCCCCACAATTGTACATACAAAAATGCCTGCAATTACCCAACCCCATGGTACCACAAAACCTGTTTTTAAAAGTAAGGCTACCCCATTTCCTAAAACTATACCAGAAACTATTCCAACAACAGCGCCTAACAGGCTTATCAAAACCGATTCGTATAAAAACTGTGCTCTTACATCGTCTTTAGTGCCTCCCAACGCTTTTATCAAACCAATTTCTTTGGTACGTTCATTTACGGCTACCAGCATAATATTCATCAAACCGATGGCGGCTCCAATTAAAGTTATAAAAGCTATACCGATGGTTCCTTTTTCTAAAAAGCCCAGGTTTGTTAACAGTGTTTCAGCAATGCTATCACTCTTATCAATATAAAAATTGGCTTCATCTTTTACTTCCAGTTTTCTTATTGGCCTAAAAGTTCCTTTTGCTTCTCCAATGGCCACATCCATCATTTTTATATCAGGTACCATCACACCTACATTAAAAGATGCATTATCTGATGAATATAAACGCCTGATATTATTATATGACGTAACAATTATTTTACTGGTATTAAAAAATGCGCTGGAGCCTTTATCTTCCAATACGGCTATCACCCGGTAAGGAATATGATCAACATTTACAACTTTATCAATAGCTTTTTCGGGATTTTCTGGAAAGAGTTTTTGAGCTACTCCACTACCTAACATACATATACTCCTTCCCGACTCTACTTCATTCTCAGTAAAGTTTCTGCCATTGGCAATATTATACCCATTCAATTCAAGATAATTTTCATCTCCTCCCAAAATTGCAATATCCGGATTAGTTTTTCTTGTTTCGGTATTACAAACTATATTTCGTGGGCCCATCAAAGCCAGACTTACTTTTGCCGGAAAATCGTACCGTTGCTTAAATTCTTTGGCTTCTTCGTAAGTAATTACTTTTCCCAGGTTAGATTTTTTTATTCGTTGAGCCGATTTGGATGTTTTTGTACTCTCTCTCTGGCGGCCACCACCAATTCGTATGTTTCTGTCTTTATAACGCAAACTAAAAGAGTTGGCGCCCATTGTTGAAAAACTTGTTGTAAGACTGTTACTGGCTGCCTTAATGGAAGTGATGATAAGTATTAATGCAAATATGCCTAAAGCCATAATTGCAACTGTAATTGCGGTACGCAGTTTATTGCCCGTAATATTTCGCCACGAAAGAGACAGTGTGTCTTTAAAAGTCATAACAATATGATAATTCTGCCTAAAGTTAAGAACTAGTAATAACTATAAGCTAAAACTTTTATAAACGGTACCGGTTTTTAAAAATATAACCAGTTTGTTAGCATAGATGGAAATAAACCTAAAACAATGATGAGGAAAGCAATTAATATAAGCAGTATCTTAAATGAAGGAGTGATATCTTCTGCCAATTCAATTTCATCTGATACATCTTTAAAAAACATAGATTGGATGATTCTGAAATAATAATAGGCGCTGATTGCGGCACATATTACTGCAAATATTACCAGCCATAAATGCTGACCAGTTAATACTGCGGCATTTAACATATAAAACTTACTCATAAATCCAGCTGTAAGGGGAATACCTGTTAATGACAAAAG
>DAOLYC010000346.1:0-2986 GCA_035425605.1 Ferruginibacter sp. | reverse complement strand
AGATGAAAACTTTACTGGTATTGCATGAAGTTTTATAACCCTGTGTTTGTAATAAATATTTCTACAATATTCTTCTTGAAGATGTATTATTTGTAAGCTTCAATCCCTCTACCCCTTCAATTAAAACAATACCTGGCTGTTTTTGTATATCAAAACTACCCAATTGTTTATTCATTTGCAATGCTCTGGCAGCATTGCTGGTAGCCCATTGCAGCATATCAGACAAATCAATTGCTACAAAGTTTTGCTGCAAAGTTTTTATTTCTTCCAGGATATTTAACTTGTCGTTTGATGCAAGGCTATCAGTACCTAAAATAATATTATTAGTATGCTTCATCAACATTTGTACATTAGGCAGCCTATCACTAATATACAAGTTGGCATTGGGGCAAAGGCAGAAGAAAGTGTTTTGTTGTGTAGCAATTTCAATATCTTTTTCAGTTGTATTTACATTATGCACCAAAATTATTGATTGATTTTTTGTAAAAAATGGCAACCAGGTTTGCAAACTTGTTTTTTGGGAGGGCTTGAAAAAAGAAATGTCGATACCCAGTTGTTTATAAAGACGCATAATATCACCCCGCCCATTTATAAAAAATTCATTTTCGGCTACTGTTTCCTGGTTATGGATTGATAATAATTTATTACCGGAAAAACCATTAATCATACCAAACAAATCGGGCGATACAGAATAGGGGGCATGAGGTACAATAGAATTACCATTCATTTTTTGTGAATAGGCATTATAGATCTCTACACCTTTTTTAAATCTTTCATTAGCTACAGCAGGCGGAAAACCGCTTATTTCAATAAAATTTTGATACTTAAGATTTGCTTTTAATTTTTGTGAAAGAGTAAGTATGTTATTACAAATATCGCCAACAGCCACAATACCGGTTTTAAGCATTTCTGATTCTGCTTTTTCTATAGCGGCTAATATTAAATATTCATCAAAACACCTTTCGGTAATTATTTTCAGCACAAAATCAACAAGACCCGTATGTTTGGGTATCTGCCCTTTTAAATGCGATAACTCCAAATGGCAATGTGCATTAATAAATCCGGGGCACAAGATGCCATCAAAATTTTCTATACCGTCGCCAGCGTTTTTTTCATCAACTACATCAACGATTATTCCATTGTTGCTGGCAATTAAAACCTGTTGCTGAACAAACTGGTAGCCGTTAAAAATATGTGTTGCCGAAAATTTTCTATACAAAATGAATGGTTGATATATTGTAAATTTGCCGCCCGGTAATTATAATGCAAAAAATTCATAAAGCTAACCAAAGGCAAAATGAACAAAAGCCCCAAAAAAAGGGATGTTTCATTCGATGCCAATGAAGCTAAAATTATATTTGTTGCTGGGTACAAAATTAAATAACAAACCATAATAAATACCTATTACAGGAAACAGAAATATGCTGGATAAATTAGATGCTATAAAAGGAAAATTTGATAACCTGGCTGTTGCGCTTACCAATCCTGAAATTGTAAGCGACAATAAAAAATTTGCAGCCATCAGTAAGGAATACCGCAGCCTTGAAAAAATTGTACATGCACGTGATGCGTATGTGAAATTACTGGATGACATTGAATTTAATAAAGAAGTACTGGGTGGCGATGATGAAGAAATGAGAAACCTTGCCAAACTGGAACTACCGGCTCTGGAAGAAAAAAAGGAGGAGATGGAAAAAGCTCTTCGCAACATGCTTATACCTAAAGATCCTTACGACGAAAAAAATGCCATATTGGAAATACGTGCAGGCACTGGTGGTGATGAGGCATCTTTATTTGCAGGAGATTTGTTAAGGATGTACTTAAAATACTGCGAGAAAAGGGGATGGAAAACTGCGATATTAAGCGAAAGTGAAGGCACCGTTGGTGGCTACAAAGAAGTACAAGTAGAAATTACCGGTGATGATGTATATGGCACCATGAAATTTGAAAGTGGCGTTCATCGTGTACAGCGTGTACCAGATACAGAGAGCCAGGGCAGGGTGCATACAAGTGCTGTAACAGTAGCTGTTATGCCAGAAGCCGATGAAGTGGATTTTGAACTGAAAGAAAGTGATGTAAAAATGGAAACTGCCAGAAGTGGTGGCGCAGGAGGGCAAAATGTTAATAAGGTAGAAACAAAAGTTTTTTTAACACACAAACCAACTGGTATAGTTGTGATGTGCCAAACAGACAGATCGCAGTTAGGCAATAAACTAAAGGCCATGGAAATGTTGCGAACAAAACTATATGATGAAGAGGTAAGAAAAGCAGAAGAAGCCATATCGCACCTGCGCAAAAGCCTGGTAAGTACTGGCGACAGAAGTGCTAAAATACGTACATATAATTTTCCTCAAGGCCGAGTAACAGATCATCGTATTGGGCTAACCGTATATAATTTAGACGTAGTGTTAAATGGCGATATACAGGAATTTTTAGAATCACTTCAATTTGCCGAAAATGCAGAAAAACTAACAGCACAAAGTTCTTAATATAAATTTTAATGTATTAAATTGCCTTTATTACATTAAACAATCACTAAATAAAAAATTATGCTAGAAGAATTATTCAACCTGATAAAAGAACAATCAGGCGACCCCGTGGTAAACAACCCGGCCATACCCAACGAAATTAATAATGATGTGGTAGCAGAAGCTACAAATACTGTTGCCGGCGGTTTACGAAACATGGTTGCTGGCGGTGGATTACAAAATATTATTTCATTATTTACGGGTGGCAATCAGCAAAGCGGCGATAATAGTAAAAGCCTTTTAAGTAACCCCATTGTAAATATGATGATTGGACATTTTGCCAGTAAATTAATTAGTAAATACAATGTTGGCGGCTCTCAGGCAAATAATATAGCTGCAAACCTAATACCTAATGTTATCAGTAGCTTAATCAGCAAATCAAACAATTCATCAAACACAGGTTTTTCTTTAGAAACCCTTTTAAACTCGATGACCGGCGGACAAAGTACGCAGGTTGT
>DAOLYC010000345.1:0-2994 GCA_035425605.1 Ferruginibacter sp. | reverse complement strand
TTTACAGTTTGGTATGTACAGCAGTGTTTTTCATGTGAGCGATACGCAAACCGTTTACCAGCTTGAAGTAAATGGGAGTAGAATAAAAAACAGCAACCTTTCTCTTACCAGCCGGGATTTACTTCAGATTTTTCCAGAATATTTTGAAAGACAGAAAATGATTAATGAAGCGGCATATACTACTATGAAAAGATATATTAACTACACTGGTTTTTTGCATTATATGGATACTGAAAAATACCTTAACAATATTAACGATAGCATTTTTACAAACTGGTATAAAATAAAAGTTGAAAAAATTACCGGCAGTAATGTACATGCATTAAAACTATATAAACAACAATTTGTATGGAATAAAAATAAATTGGAACCATTTGGAACTGCAACTAAAATAATTGAATTTGGAACTCAATAAAATTCATAGAAAACAAGTTGCATACTTTTATGTTGTTTGCTTTTTAATAAGCTATGCCTGGTTATTTTTTAACAGTTTGTTACTGCATCAATTAAAACCTGTTCTTTTTATTAACCGGCTCGATATTTCTTTAAATATCTTATTCTTAACAGGTATTCAAAAGGCTGTTATCCAAAATAATTTCCTTCAGCTTTTATTGGATATTTTATACCTTTTTTTTCCTTTTACATTACTATTAACCGTTAATAGCAAAAAGCAAATATATGCGGCTATTGGTAATAGTGTCTTCAATTTTATCTATGCACTTTTACTTTCTTCTTTTTCAACTTTAAGCATAGAAGGTTTTGTAAGTTGGATATTATTACCCTTGCTTTTTTTATTTAACTCAGAAAAGGGATTTTATTATGTATTGCATAGTATGCGTTATGTTTTTTTAATGATATTTTTTTCGACCGGTTTATGGAAACTGAGGGCAGGAGGTATTTTTAATATAGATGAAATGAGTGGGATACTTTTAAAGCAACATGCAGCATACATTTCTCAACAATCCAACGATTGGTTTTCATCCGTTATTCATTATTTGGTTGTTCACTATAAGTTTTCCTATACTTTCTATTTGGCTACTACATTGCTTGAGTTAACATTTGTTGTGGGATTATTTACCAGGAAATTTGATAAATTACTGATAGTTTTATTCATATTGTTTGTATGCTTTGATTTTGTTTTAATGCGAATTAATTATTTCTCATGGGTAGCTTTTTTGGGTTGCTTATGGTATGCAAAATATGATGAAGCTGGGAAAGATAAACCACTTGTAAGATGATGTTACAAATTAAAATGTGAAACAATTTCGTTGAAAACAAACTCCGGTGTGATAGAAGTTAGGCAGGCAAAATCGGGGCATAAAAGCGGATTATTTACCCTGCTTGTATTTGCACATTTCCATCCATGGCAAGGCCTGCAACCAATATCTGCAATAATCTCTTTATGATTATTTGCATCCAAATGTGCATAACCATAAAGTTTTTCATTGGATGCTCCAAAAATGGCCAGTGTTCTTTTTTTTAATGCAACTGCAATGTGAAGAAAACCGCTATCAAGGCCAATGTACCCATTGCTATTTGCAATTAAATTAAATGCATCTTCTACTGTTGTTTTTCCTATTAAAATATTTAAATTTTTAAAGTTAAGTTTTTCAAAGTTTGATGTGTATCCTGTTTCTGTACGGTCTCCAATAATTATACATTCATACTGAGTGTAAAGATTACAAAGCTTTTCAATTACGTTAAGCCAATTACTTATTGGCCAATTTTTAAATGGCGTTAAGTTATTACCAGTAGAAATTTGAAAAATGTATCTTTTTTTGTTAGTTGTTAAGAAAAATTTGTTTTGTACATCAACTTGAAGCTTTGGGTTGGGAAAATAAAAATTACTGGGTGTTTTAATTACTGAATTGTACCTGCTATAAAGTAAATGCAAATTTTGTTCTGCATCCGAAAATGAAGCAATACTTGCTTTTATCCTGAGATGATGGTCGTTCTTGTTTTTATTTCGGTAAGTTTTTGTAACTAATTTACTGCAAAGTTTAGAAGAGAAGTTTAACAATCTCCCATCTTCCAGGTGATTAATATAAAAGTTTGTGAATACCTTAAAATTTGAAAGGGCATAAAACAAAACAAAAAGTTTAGTTTTTATAAATATTTTTTTATCAACAAGACTATCATCAAAAAGGCAATCATTATCGTATTCAGCAAAAAAGATGCAGGTTATGTTAAACTGTTTTCGTTTTAATTCTTTCATTAAAGGAATAAACAAAACAGTATCGCCAAGACCAGATGTAAACAAAATGGCTATCTTTCTTTTTTTTACTGGTAGTAGTTTCATTAATTTTATTGCTTCCAATCAAATAAAATGGATAAATTCTTTACCGCAATCAGGAAAAACTATTTTGATAATACGGTTGAATTATCAAAGCTAAGTAAAACATTTTTCCTTTGGGC
Source organism: Ferruginibacter sp. (assembly GCA_035425605.1). GTDB lineage: Bacteria > Bacteroidota > Bacteroidia > Chitinophagales > Chitinophagaceae > Ferruginibacter. The sequence continues at coordinate 579 of DAOLYC010000345.1, read as the reverse complement.
TGTTGGCCTTATTTTAGTGTATGTTACCAATATTTTTCTTGTTAAGATAATTGGTCTTAACCTGTTTGGTAAATTCAGTGTCTTTATTAGCTGGGTTACATTGTGCAGCACCCTGGTAGCTTTTGGATGGGATGGATACCTTATTCAGAAGATACCTTTGCTCAAAAATAACAGTAAAGGAAAAATTGAAAATACCCGTTTGCTTAGTATTGCGGCGTTTAGTTTTTTTTTTCTGTTTGCTTTGTTTTGTTGTGCGCTCTTTTTGCTAAGTGCTTATGATAGTAATTTACTTACGTTTATACAACCGGGGCAGCTTACTCTATTTCTAATACTAATATTTTTGTTTGCCGGCATCAGCTTGCTAAAAGCGCTATTAAAAATATTTCATATTATTGTTACTGTACAATGGGTTGAAGATATTTTAAAACCCATAATTTTATTTGTAATCATCATGTTTTTTTATGTTGAAGGTATAAACATGGCTCTTTCAACATTATATATCATTAATATCATTGCTTTTACAATACTTTTTATTGCATTAATATATTTTGTTTATAAAACACTTAAAAATAATTTTGA
>DAOLYC010000344.1:0-3029 GCA_035425605.1 Ferruginibacter sp. | reverse complement strand
GACCTGCATGATTTGCTGCGGCCATACCTGTAATAGAAAATAAACCTGCACCAATGATAGCACCAATGCCTAAAGCTACCAATCCACCGGCGCCAAGGGTACGTTTTAATGTATGTGAACCGGTTTCTGAAGCTTCATTAAGCAATACATCCATCGGTTTTCTTGCGAAAATACTCATGTCAGTTTGGTTTTTGTTTAATGTAATAAACTGAAAAGTAAGCATAAAATCGTTAAATAAACAACCACTGATACATTTTTGATACAATATGGGCACTTCAGGCATTATATATTATATTGCGATTCTGTTTAGATTATTCATTTTAAAATTTAAAAATGGCCAAACGATTTGGATTCATTTCTCTGGGTATATTCACAATACTGGCAATTCTTTATTTTTTACATTTTGAAAATTTTGTAAAAATTTCCGAGCAGGTTTTATTTGGTTTACGGTGGATATTTATTGCATCATTAATATTATATGCAATCTATAAACGCTCGCTTACCACCTGGATTTTGGTTGCCATGGCCATTGGTGTAGAAATTGGGCTCGACTTTCCGGCATTTACACATAACCTTAAATTTTTAAGCACAATATTTTTACGTATGGTAAAAACCATTGTGGCACCACTGTTATTTGGAACATTGGTGGTGGGTATTGCCAGTCATAGTAATTTAAAACAAGTAGGCCGTATGGGCTGGAAAAGTCTCTTGTATTTTGAATTGGTTACTACTATAGCACTCATTATTGGTCTTACGGTAATAAATATTACTAAAGCTGGTGAAGGAATTACCATTCCTGCAAAACTTGAACTCCCCAAATCATCAGAAAAACAACTGCAACAAAAGATAATTACTGTACTTGATAGCGCCGGCGTAACTATGGATAAAGATTTATTAAGCAAATTACCCGATGCACCCGGTAAAGATTGGCAGGACCATATCATAGATATCTTTCCCGAAAATATTATTAAATCTGTTTATGAAGGCAATGTGTTGCCTATAGTAGTATTTAGTGTTTTGTTTGCTATTGCCCTTGTTTTTCTTAAAGACGAAAAGAAACGGCCCATGGTGGAGTTTGCCGAAAGCCTATCGGAAACCATGTTTAAGTTTACTAATATAGTTATGTACTTTGCACCATTTGGTGTTGGTGCTGCTATAGCCATTACTGTTGGTCATTTAGGAATAGATATATTAAAAAACCTGGCACTGCTTTTAATTTCTTTGTATGTGGCACTAATTGTATTTATTTTATTGGTTTTATTACCGGTGGCATGGTATATAAAACTACCGCTTAAAAAATTCATTCAGGCAATAAAAGAACCGGTATCAATTGCGTTTGCCACTACCAGTTCCGATTCGGCCTTGCCACTGGCATTAGAGAACATGGAAAAATTTGGCGTGCCTCGTAAAATTGTTTCTTTTGTAATACCAACCGGTTATACCTTTAATTTAGATGGAACAACATTATATCTTTCACTAGCATCTATTTTTGTTGCCCAGGCTGCTGGCATGAACTTGTCTTTTGGCGAACAACTTATTATTGGCCTAACCTTAATGCTTACCAGTAAAGGTGTTGCGGCAGTACCAAGAGCTTCACTTGTTATTTTAATAGCTACAGCCGCAACTTTCAATTTACCTATTTGGCCAATAATGGCAATTTATGGTATAGATGAATTGATGGATATGGCACGTACATCTGTAAATGTAATGGGTAACTGCCTGGCAAGTTGTGTTGTAGCCCGTTGGGAAGGAGAATTTGATGATAAAAAAGCACTTGAGTTTGTACCAGATTAATTTAGCAGATTTAAAACCAGGTTACACAACCTTATATTTGCTATATGCTACAAAAAATGAAATAGCATATAATTAAAATTATTTTACAGTAACTTAATTTATGAAACGATATATTTTTTTTATTATCTTTTTTTTCTTTTCTGTTTGTAAACTTTTTGCAAATGATTCAATTTCCGTTAACCTTATCAATCAATATAAAAAAGGGATAGGCAAAACAAAATTTATTATCAATTCTACTGAGTATAGTACAGATAAAGAAGGTAATGTTACCATCAATATCCAGTCATTCGATTCTTTAACTATTACCAACCAGGGTTATAAATCAAAAACTGTTGCTGTTAAAGAAATAAGTGAATTGCATACAATTATTTTAAATAAAAAATTTACCTGGACAGACCTGTTAACACCGATGTTTTATATTATTTACGGTGGCCTTTGGTTATTACTTTTAATAATTTTTGCTGAAACCGGTTTGTTTATCGGATTCTTTTTTCCAGGAGATTCGTTGCTTTTTGTGGCTGGTATTTTAAGCACTCCACTGGTTGATTCTGTTTCTTTAAATACAGGTAGTGATTTTTTAAACCTGATGATAATTGCTGCTTTGTGTACCATTGCCGGTATTTTGGGTAACACCGTTGGTTATATCACCGGCCGTAAAGTTGGCCCTGCGATGTACAACTGGAAAGACCGGTTTCTTTTTAAACAAAAATACCTGCACCAGGCAAAAGATTTTTATGATAAACATGGCGGTGGTGCCATTGTATTTGCCAGGTTTTTACCTTTTATACGCACATTTGCACCTATTGTTGCAGGTATTGTGGGTATGGATAAAAAGAAATTTGGTTTATACAATATCATTGGTTGTATTGCCTGGGTTGTTTCAATGCTTTTTATAGGGCATTATTTAAATGCATTTACTAAAACTCAATTTGGATTAGATTTAGAAAAACATTTGGAAATGATTGTTATTGCCATTGTGTTAATAACAACCGGTCCGGTGCTGGTGAAATTATTTTTTGGTAAAAAGAAAAAGCCGGTAAATGAATCTTCAGAAATCTAATCAATCTATTTTTAATATAGCTGTAATTGTAGCCGCTCTTGGCTATTTTGTTGATATATACGATTTACTACTTTTTGCTATCATTCGTATCGAAAGCCTGGTTTCGCTGGGTTTAACTCCCCAACAAGTTACAACAGAAGGCGAAGCCATACTACAGTGGCAAATGGCCGGGTTG
>DAOLYC010000343.1:0-3049 GCA_035425605.1 Ferruginibacter sp. | reverse complement strand
TATGGGATATTATAATTATTGGCGGTGGAGCCACAGGTTTAGGTACCGCCGTTGATGCAGCCAGCCGTGGATATAAAACTTTATTGGTTGAACAATATGATTTTACCAAAGGCACTTCAAGCCGCTCAACTAAATTGGTACATGGCGGTGTACGTTACCTGGCACAGGGCAATATAAAATTAGTTAGAGAATCTTTAAAAGAAAGAGGGTTACTGATGCAAAATGCACCGCATGTTTGTACCAATCTTTCGTTCGTTGTACCATGTTACAGTTTTTGGCAAAAAATTTATTATGGTATGGGGTTAAAATTATACAACCTTATGTCGGGTAAATTAAGTTTAGGTAAAACAAAAATTATCTCTTCAAAAAAAGCAAGGACATTTTTACCAACTATTCATCCCAAAAAATTATGTGGAGCAGTTGTTTATCAAGACGGGCAGTTTGATGACTGCAGGCTAGCTATCAAACTGGCAACAACAACAAATTTTAACCTTTAATGAACTTGCTAAACAATATTTATTATCTTGAATTTTAAAAATGTAAACCTGTAGATATACGTTAATAATAAAATTAGCTTAACTGAATTATTTTTCAACCTTAATCTATTATCATTAAATTTTGTTTTATGACTCCATTTATTGCTGAAATTATTGGTACTGCATTTTTAGTATTATTGGGCGATGGCGTAGTAGCCAATGTAGTTTTAAATAAAACCAATGGCAACAATAGCGGTTGGATAGTGATTACTTTTGGCTGGGCCATTGCAGTTTTTGTTGGTGTGTTTTTATCTGCTTCAGTAAGTGGGGCTCATTTAAATCCGGCGATTACTATTGGTTTAGCGGTTGCCAATAAATTTAGCTGGTCGCTGGTACCGGCATATATTGAAGCACAATTTATTGGAGCCATGTTGGGCGCTGTTTTGGTATGGATAGCTTATAAAAAACATTTTGATGAAACCAGCGATCCCAATGCTAAACTTTCGGCATTTTGTAACAGCCCGGCCATACCCAATGTGTTTTTTAATTTAGCTACAGAAATCATCGGTACTTTTGCATTGGTATTTGGTATATTTTATATTGCCGGCGGAAACATAAATGATGTACAGATAAAACTTGGTTCACTTGATGCATTACCGGTTGCATTGCTGATACTTGGTATTGGATTAAGTCTTGGCGGACCAACAGGCTATGCCATTAACCCGGCAAGAGATTTGGGGCCAAGGATTATGCATTTTATTTTACCCATAAAAGATAAAGGCGGTAGCGGTTGGAACTATAGCTGGATACCAGTTGTAGGGCCAATAATTGGCAGTGTGTTGGCGGCTTTGGTATATACAATGCTTGCTTAGTATTAGTCCAATTAATTTCACTTTTTTATTTAGCAGTGTTATAAAATTCTTGTGCTTGCTTTAGTGAAGTTTAACTTAGTATGCAGTAAAATCAAAATCTGCTATAATGGGGTAGTGATCTGAATAAGGCACTTCTATCTTATTGAATTTTTTAACTTTAAAATTTTTATTAGCCAGTATATAATCTATACGCAATGTGGGAGAAATAAAACGGAATGTACGTCCCAGGCCACTGCCTTTTTCTAAAAATGCATCCTGCAAATTATCCTTTATTGTAAAATAGGTGTAAGAGTTGGGCACATCATTCATATCGCCACAAACAATAACCGGATATGGACTTTGTTTTATTTTAGAAGCAAGTATTTCTGCCTGTTGCGACCTGCTTCTATACGCTTGCTTTAATTTATACAAAATAGCTCGTGATTGCACTATACTTGCATTCATCGGTTCTTTAAGTTTATGCAATGCTTCATAATCATAATTTTCAAACCGTACAGATTCAAGGTGGGTGGAGAAAACCCTGATTTTTTTATCATTTACTTGTATATCTGCATAAATCAACGGCTCAGAAAACTCCTGTACATTATAAAAAAAATAAGCAGAATCCAGTATAGGAAATTTAGAGAGGATAACAGATTGAGTTAGAAAAGTTGTTTTATAAATGCGTTTGGTATAGTTTGATTTGGCAAAATAACTATACTTATATCCATAGTCTTTAAGCGCCGGAATTACCGAGTCGTAGTATTTCGAATCTTTGTAATAAAGATATTCCTGAAAGCATAATACATCAGCATTTGTTTTCTTTATCACCTCAACCATCTCTTTTTGATAATTGGGGTTCGATTTTATTTTTCTGTTCGATTCACCCCAACTAGATAAATTCCATGTCATTACCCGAATGTTACCGGGAGCTTTCAAAACATCAAATTTTGAAACCTGCCTGAAACTGAAAAAAACCGAAACTTGTTTTATACCCACCAATAAAACAGCAGCGCAAAGAAATGCCCATTTCGATTTTCTAAAAATCCAGTAGATTAAAAAAAATAAAAGGGCAAAAAATAGTAATGGAAATGCAAGCCCCATTATGGCTATAAACCAGTACTTGCCGGCTGGTAAAAAAGGAACCAGGCAGGCCAGTAAATAAAACAGCATAATAACTGCATTGCACAGAATAAAAGAGATGCGTAAGACTTTTTTAATAACCAATGTCATCAAATAATTTAAAAAACAGTATAAAAATTTCTTTTTAAACGAAAAACAGCAAACAAATTGTGTTTAATTCTAAAAAGGAGGTAAAATTATCATCAAAAATCCTTGAAAAATGCACTTTTTCAATTTCAGTTTTTAAACTCTATCCCTTACCTTTGCCGCCTGAAATAGAAAACATATATAAAAAAACTTTTTATGGCCAATACAGGTAAAATTAAATCAGTTATCGGTGCCGTTGTTGACGTTCATTTTGACAGCAACAGTAAACTTCCTGAAATCTTAAATGCACTTGAGTTAAAGCGTGAAAACGGCGATATCCTGGTGTTGGAAGTACAACAGCATCTTGGTGAAGACAGTGTACGCACCATTGCAATGGACGGAACAGAAGGTTTGGTACGGGGTATGGTTGTTACTGATACAGGTAAACCGATTGCCATGCCTGTTGGCGAAGATATTAAAGGACGTTTATTTAATGTAACCGGCGATGCAATT
>DAOLYC010000342.1:0-3058 GCA_035425605.1 Ferruginibacter sp. | reverse complement strand
ATGCTTTAGTTCCTCCAAAACTACTGCCGCAAAAAATAACGAAACCAGCAATTAGTACCAGGGCCGTATAAACAATGCTAAGACCCGTATTATTTATGGTAACGCTTACTGTTTGTAAAATATTGTTGTTGTAATGCGGAAGTTCTTGTTTATAATTTACCAAAAACCTGATAGTGATATCTACTGCAATACCCAGGGCAACACTAAATACCAGTACTGTAGAGGGTTTTAACGGTACACCCATCCATCCCATAATACCAGCAGTAATAACCAGTGGTATTACATTTGGTAGAAGAGAGCAAATCAATATTCTTGTAGATTTAAACAGGTAAAGCATACATAAGGCAATCAATAAAAAAGCCCAAAATATGCTGTCTTGCAGCCCGTTAACAATAAAACGGCTGCCTTCTAAAAAAGTAATACTCGTTCCCGTTAATTGAATCTTATAATTAGCCGTATCAAAAATTTCATTTGCTTTTTGTTCAATTCCATTTAATAACACCGGTAACTTCTCTGTTCCAACATCAGCCATATTCATACTTATACGCAGGTATTCTTCGGTAGAATCTACAAAAGAACCCATTAATTTAATACTGGCAGAGTCGCTAGCGGTAAGTTCATTATGCAGTCGTTTTTCTTTTAGCTGGTTAAGCATTTTGTGTACATCGGTTAATGGATTACCAAAGGCCGGCAATGTGTATGTTGAATCTCCCTTACCGCCGCTTGCAGCCTGGTAAAAAAACTTAATACCATCTACCACCGATAAAGGTTTGCTTACATATTTTTCTTTGGCTAAAATAGAATCCTGGAAAAAAGCTATTTTATGAATATCTATCCTGGGGCTTAATATGCCTTTTGATTTTTTAGTATCTACCAGTATTTCGAGAGGCATTACGCCGCCAAAGTTTTTTTCAAAAAATTTAATATCTGTATAAATCTTATCGGCTTTGGGTAAATCATCTACAATAAATGAAACGCTTTTTAATTTAAAAATTCCTGCCACTGAAAAAATTAAAACCAATGCAGTAACCATATACACCATTTTTTTATTATGCAGTACCCACTTCTCTATACGTAATAAAAAATTGATGATGTATTTGTTGTTAAGATATTTTATTTGCGATGGTTTAGGAGCAGGCATGTAACTTAAAGATGCAGGAAGTAGAATAAAAGAGATGATAAAAATAAACATAATACTGATGCCCGCTACCACGCCAAACTCATTAAGGATAGCACTTTTGGTAAGTGCAAAAACTGCAAAACCAATAGCAGCGGTAAGATTACAAAAAAGAGTAACTACCCCCATCTTACTTACCATATTAATGAGCGATTTTTCCTTATCTCCTGTTTCGATATACGAACTGTGGTACTTGTTAATAAAATATATACAATTGGGAATGCCTATCACCACCACAAGGCAAGGTATTAATGCTGTAAGTAAGGTTATTTGGTAACCGCATAAATACAAAATACCCACACTCCATATAACACCTAAAATAACTACCAGCAAAGAGAGTAGTGTGGTACTAATAGAACGAAAGAAAAGTGCCAATATTAACGTACTTAATAAAAGAGAACCAAATAAAAAATATTTCATTTCATTTTGTATTCTGTCGGCAACAACGGTTCTTATTAATGGAAGACCGCTTAGGTGTACTTCAATTTTTGTTTTTATGTTGAAAGTTTTTACAACCGACGAAATATCATTGATTACCTGTGTACGTCCCTTTGAGCCAAGAATATCTTTATTAATACGTACAGCCATCAGGTACGATTTGGAATTGGGGTTGTATAACCTGCCTTTATAAAAAGGCAAGCTATAAAATTCTGCAGCAGCACTGTTTAACTGTGCCTGTGTTTGTAATGTATCTTCAAAAATCTTTTTAGCTGCAAGTTTTCCGGTGGTTGAATCTGTGGCCAAAGTAACGGCCGCCGGAATGCTTAATACATCTTCTACATAATTTATTTTTCTTATTTGCAGGCCAAGCTGTTTATATGCATTAAATATTTGTAAATTAAATAGACTGTCAGTTTGTATGCCTGCTACCAGTATATTACCATCATCTCCAAATTTATCTTTAAAGCCCAGGTATTCTTTATACTTTATATTATCAAGTGGTATGGCTTTCGAAAATTCGTAGCTTAATTTAACCTTACTTGCATAAAAACCCATTATAACAGAAACGACCAATAAAAATAATAGTAAAGGTCTCCTGAATTTTAAAACAAACTTTCCCAACTTTTGCCACATATAGATTTTAGATTTTAAATTTTAGATTTTAGATTGTGCAAAGAAAGTTAATTATAGCTGTTTTGCACTGCAACCTGGCATTTTGTTTATTTAGTTAAATAATTTTATTAGTAGTTACTTTCATTAATGTTGGTATAAACATGACACACAAAACCAAAGGTATAGTACTACGTAGTGTAAAATATGGCGAAACCAGCCTGGTTGTTACCATTTTTACAGAAATGTACGGCATACAAACCTATATGGTAAATGGTGTACGTACTTCAAAAAAATCTTCATCAAAAGCCAATCATTTTCAGCCTACAGCTATTTTAGATTTAATTGTATATCACAACGAAAACAAACAGATGCAACGCATTAAAGAGTTTTCGTGGGCGGTATTATACAAAAGCCTATTAAGCGATGTTATTAAAAACAGTATAGCTTCTTTTATGGCCGAATTGGTTTACAAATGCCTTAAGCAACCGGAGCCTAATGCCAATCTTTTTAATTTTTGCGAAGATTCGTTTATAGAACTTGATAAGTTTGATAAAATTATTATGGCAAATTTCTCTTTGTACTTTACACTGCATCTCACACATTTTTTTGGATTCAGGATGATTAATAATTTCAATAACCATAATAAAGTATTAGACTTACAGGAAGGTTCTTTTATTGATAAACAACCTGCACATCCGTATTTTATTGATGGAATAAATGCAGAGCTTACGGCACAACTATTAAAAGTAATGCAACCAGGTGAGTTAAAAGAATTTAAACTGAATGGCGAAATAAGAAGAACATTACTGTTAAAATACCTGGAGTATT
>DAOLYC010000341.1:0-3073 GCA_035425605.1 Ferruginibacter sp. | reverse complement strand
TTAGGATTTATTTTCAGCATGTTGTTTAGAATGAGTGATGTAATCAGTGGTATTTTAGCCATGCGTATTGTGGTACAGTTTATTGGTCAGGCAGTAGGTGTTGTTTTACTACGTAAGAAAAAAGGAAAAGATCATCTGCCTTATAAAATGCCTTTATATCCTTTACCAGTTATTTTGGTAATTGCCATGTGGCTGTTTGTTTTTTATTCAACAGGCAATGAAGTAATAGGCTCTTTCCTACTTGTATTTGGTACAGGGCTTATTGTTTATTTTATAAATGCCAGGCTGCAACATCAATGGCCTTATAAAGCAAAGTAGTATTTTAAACCAGGCACTGATGTGGGTGTTCTATTTTAAAAAAATAACTACAAATAAGGCATGGCATCAATGGTAACAATTTTTTCGTTTTTAATTGTAAATGCCATGCAATAACTACCATTGGTTATAACCAAATGAGGTACCTGCATTGTAATATTATATCTTAAAACCTGGTCTAATACTTTTTTATCTAAAGCTACATGCATTGCCTTACACTCAATAATCATCCAGGGTATTGCATTGTGATTAAACACAACAATATCAAAACGCTTTTTTAGTTCGCCTAATTTTATTTCTTTTTCAACTGCAATTAAAGCAGCAGGATATTTTTTTACACAGGTAATATATTGAAGAAAATTCTGCCGCACCCATTCTTCAGGTGTAAGTGTTACCCATCGTTTTCTGAATTCATCAAAGATAAATTCCTTACCCTGTACAGTTTTAATTTTAGGTTGATATGGTGGATATTCAATTTTAATCATTGCTATTAACCATCGCCTGGTAAAAGAATGTTGTATATTTAATTTTTAAAAAGAATAATAACTGAAAGATATGAAGTCGAAAGCAGAAATAGTAAAGAACTGGTTACCCAGGTACACTGGAGAAAGATTAGAGAATTTTGGAGAATACATTTTACTTACCAATTTTGGTAATTATGTGGATATGTTTGCCAAATGGAATAAAGTAAAAGTTGTGGGTATTGGTAAAGCCATGCAATGTGCTACTGCAAACGATATCACCATCATTAATTTTGGTATGGGCAGCCCGGGTGCTGCTACAATTATGGATTTGTTGAGCGCTATACAACCAAAAGCAGTTTTGTTTTTGGGTAAATGCGGCGGATTAAAAAAGCGTAATAAATTAGGCGATCTCATTTTACCCATTGCCGCTATCAGGGGCGAAGGAACTTCAAATGATTATTTTCCGCCGGAAGTGCCGGCTCTGCCTGCTTTTGCATTGCAGAAAGCCGTATCAACAACCATAAGGGATTATGCAGTTGATTACTGGACCGGTACAGTGTACAGTACCAACCGCCGGGTGTGGGAGCATGATGAGAAATTTAAAAACTACCTGCAGGAAGTTAGGGCTTATGCTGTTGATATGGAAACAGCAACCATTTTTACTGTTGGTTTTTATAATAAGATACCTACCGGCGCACTTTTGCTTGTAAGCGATCAGCCTATGACGCCTGATGGTGTTAAAACCGCTGCCAGCGATAAAAAGATAACAACAAAATATGTAGATGTTCATTTAAAAATTGGTATAGATTCTTTAAAACAATTAATCAATAACGGCTTAACAGTAAGGCATCTTAAATTTTTATAAAATGAATGGCTCCACTCCTTTCCATAAAAAACCTACAAGTAAATTTTAATAATGACGGGCAGTATAATACAACAGTAAGTAACATTTCATTTACTGTAGAGCCCGGCCAACTGGTTGCAGTAGTTGGCGAAAGCGGTTCGGGCAAATCAGTTACTGCATTATCTATTTTACAATTGTTGCCTCAATCAGCAGCTGTTACAGGCGAGATATTATTTGAACATAAAAACCCTGTAGATCTTTTACAATTATCTTCTAAAGAAATAACAGGTATCCGTGGCAATGAAATTGCGATGATCTTTCAGGAGCCGATGACATCTTTAAATCCTGTTTTTACCTGTGGTTACCAGGTAATGGAAGCCATACGGTTACACCAAAAAGTAAATAAAATAACAGCCCGTAATAAAACCATTGAACTTTTTAAACAAGTTCAGTTACCCAACCCGGAAAATATAATAAATCGTTATCCGCATGAAATAAGTGGCGGACAAAAGCAACGGGTAATGATTGCCATGGCCATGAGTTGTAACCCGGCGCTATTAATTGCTGATGAGCCTACCACCGCTTTAGATGTAACGGTACAAAAAACAATATTAGAATTAATTAAATCTTTACAGCAACAAAATAACATGGGTGTTATTTTTATTACCCACGACTTAGGCGTAGTGGCCGATATGGCTGATAAAATAATTGTTATGTATAAAGGTGAGATTGTTGAACAAGGCCAGGCTAAAGGTATTTTAGTATCGCCTCAGCATCCTTACACAAAGGCGCTTTTAGCCTGCAGGCCGGCAGGCAAACCCAAAGGAAAAAGATTACGGGTTGTTAGTGATTTTTTAGATACTCAACCTGAAATTAAATCAGCATCAGCAAATTTATCAACGGATACAATTGCAAAAAAAAACAATCCATCGCAAACAAATATTCTTGAAGTAAAAAATCTAACAGTTTCATTTCCAGTAAGGAAAAATTTTTGGGGCAGGCCAATTCATTTTTTTAATGCAGTAGATGATGTAAGTTTTGCTGTTAAAAAAGGCGATATTGTTGGTCTTGTTGGCGAAAGCGGTTGTGGCAAAACCACATTGGGCCGCAGTATCCTGCAATTGATTCGGCCAACATCAGGAAAAATAATTTTAGAAGGTAAAGACCTTACCGAAATGAAACAAGCCAAACTACGCAATATGCGTAAAGACTTGCAGATAGTTTTTCAAGACCCATTTGGTTCCTTAAATCCCCGGATTACAATTGGCCAAGCTATATTAGAACCATTAAAAGTTCATGCCTTTTTATCAAACAATAACCAGCGAAAAGAAAAAGTGATGGAACTGCTGGAAAAAGTAAGTTTAGAAACCAGCCACTATAATCGTTACCCACATCAATTTAGCGGCGGGCAAAGGCAACGTATTTGCATAGCACGGGCATTGGCTTTAAA
>DAOLYC010000340.1:0-3073 GCA_035425605.1 Ferruginibacter sp. | reverse complement strand
TTACCATGCGGATCTGTTCGCTCCGAAAACTCCTCTTTATATTTGGCATAGGCCTGTTTGCAAATTTTTATACCCTTTATCAAATCCAAGGGAACTGCAGGTATATTTACATTCAGCAAAAGATGTTTATCCATTTTTTTACCCAGCAGTGTACGTACAATTTTTTCGATGTAAAATTTTGATGCTGTAAAATCTGCTTCTACACTATAATCCAATAAAGAAAACCCAATGCTGGGAATGCTTTCAATAGCAGCTTCCATAGCAGCACTCATGGTGCCGCTGTAAATTACATTTATACTATGGTTGGCTCCGTGATTGATACCGCTAAGGCATATATCGGGTTTGCGATGCAATATCTTGTCAACAGCAAGTTTTACACAATCAACAGGTGTGCCGGTAGTTTGCCAGGCTTCGGTATCACCAAACAAGTCAACTTTATGCATACGTAAAGGTTGACCAATGGTAATAGCATGTCCCATTCCACTTTGGGGTTTATCTGGTGCAACAACTACTACCTTGCCTAGATGTTTTACAGATTCGACTAAGTTTCTAATGCCTGGGGCAGTAATTCCATCGTCGTTTGTTATCAGGATAATGGGTTCTTCTTTCTTCTTAGCCATGTATGTTCAAATATGTTTTATTAAATACGGAAAAAGGGCCTTGCTATTTCAGGAGATCTAAATGGCCAGGGTATCATTACCAGTATAATCAATAACGCAATTCCAAAATAAATTAGTGTGCGTTTATGCTTTTGTGCATCAGTATCGGCACGTTTTACCATAGTGCGGCCAATGTGTACCAGTATCCAGGCAATAATCATCATCAGCGCATGTTCCACCGCAAAAAAACGTTCTCCGGGGTTTTTCATTACTTCTCCCATACCAGCTTTCACACTATCAAACCACATACCGGTAAAATACAAAATAAAACCAATCAACAATTGGATGTCGCAACTAATCATAAAGAAAAGACTCACCTTATTATCGCTGTTTTTATATTCTCTTTTAGATATAATAGCAAACAATGCAGAAAGTACTGCCCATACGCCAAATAATAAAACTGCCCAACGCAATATATTATGTATTACCAGTGAATAGTTCATAATAAAAAGTTTGCTGCAAAAATAAGGTAAGTACCTTAATTGCGGCTTATTGAATATCAACAACTATAAAAACAAACTTTCCAATAAACAAATAAAAAAATAATTTTGATAAACTAAATTAATTAGTATATTTGTGCTAATCAAATTAGTTACATCATGTCAATTGCAGGTCAAAATCTTAAATATCTACGCAAACTACGTGGATGGACCCAGGAAGAATTTGCCAATAAGCTTGGTATTAAACGATCTTTAATAGGCGCTTATGAAGAAGAACGTGCTGACCCCCGGCTGGATGTACTGGAAATACTGGCCGATATGTTTAAGCTATCACTTGATGAACTTTTATTGAAAGACCTTAGTGTTACATCGAATAGTTATATGGCCAAACGCCGTCAGCAAAAAATGATGAGTGCCGACAGGAACCTCATACATTTTGTGCCGGTAAAAGCAGCTGCAGGCTACCTGGCCAGTTATGCAGATACTGAGTTTATTGATGAACTGAATACATTTACTTTACCAATGTTATCTGGCGGTAATTACCGTGCTTTTGAAATAATTGGCGATAGCATGTTACCTACTCCAAGCGGAAGTATAATTGTTGGGGAAAAGTTAGAAAACACAACCGATATTAAAAACAGCCAGCCATATATAGTGGTAAGTAGGCATGAAGGTATTGTGTACAAAAGGATTGAAAAAAACAATCGTGCAAAAAACAAACTTACATTGGTAAGCGATAATCCCCAATACCAGCCTTACCAGGTAAATGCAGAAGATATAATGGAATTATGGCTGGCACAGATGGTGATAAGTAAAGTTAGTACCCAGCAACGTTGGGATATGAACTCACTGGCCAGCATGGTCAATAACCTCCAAAGCCAGGTAAGCACTTTAAAAAAGAAAATGAACTAACAGTATTTAATAAAATATACAATGGTCGTGCAATGGATGCAACCGCATTACTGATTTTAAATTTTGAAGAAACCCGCCGAAGGAGTATAAAAGTATGGAAAGCCATTTCGGAAGAAGACCTTTATTGGAAACCCGATTCACAAGCGATGAGTTGTTTTGAAATGATAAGGCATGTGTTGGAAGCTGAGAATATTTTTCATCATATCATCCTTAAGAGAGGTGCATTAGGTAATTATGAATGTCCACTTACCAGCAACCCTTACTCTACCGTTGAAGATGAACTAAAAAATGCACAACCTTACAGGGAAAAGTTTTTAAAAATGGTGCATTCGCTAACTGCAAAAGAATTGGATGAAGTGTATATAACAAGAAAGGAAAAAAATCAGCACCGTAAGTTGGGCGATTATTTATTGCGTATTGCATACCACGAAGCTGTACACACCGGGCAGTTGTTGGATTATTTACGCACATTAAATTCACCCAGGGCCAATGTATGGGATTAGCTTTTATCTTTATTGAAGCATTATACTGCTTAACTTTTAACACATATTCAGATACATCGATTAATAATTTAAAAAAACACAGTTATGATTAAGCTTCAGATTATTGGCAACCTTGGTAAAGATTGCATCGTAAAAGAAATCAACGGCAAACATGTAATTAATTTTAGTGTAGCACACACCGAACGATTTAAAGATTCGCAGGGTAATCAAAAAGAAAAAACTACCTGGGTAGAGTGTGCATATTGGACCGATCGTACAGCCATTGCGCCTTACCTGGTAAAGGGTACTTCAGTTTATGCCGAAGGTGCACCTGAGGCCGATCCTTACACCAATAAAGAAGGGCAAGCTTCGGCCACTTTACGCATGAGGGTTCAAAACATTCAGTTATTAAGCAGTAACCGGGAGCAGGGTTCTAATCAGGGTAATGTTAGTAATGCAGGTATTACAACTAAACCTATTGTAAAAACTGAACCGGACAATACACCCGTGCCTGTTGATGATTTACCGTTTTAATATTAGTTATTTTTTTAGAACTCACCATCTGGTGAGTTCTTTTTCT
>DAOLYC010000339.1:0-3088 GCA_035425605.1 Ferruginibacter sp. | reverse complement strand
TTTAATAATTTATTTTTTTTTTTACCCCTAGTGATGCGCCAGTGCAATTACCAGGTGCTCCTTTTTTACTGGCTGCCATATTAATGGCCACAAGCGCCTTTATTGCTTACAAAACCTTACACCTCAACAAAAAATTTAGCGCTGTATGATAAAAGGTATTGACGATTTTAAAAGCGTTTTTTTTATAGGCATAGCAGGAGTTGGTATGAGTGCAATTGCACAATACCTGGCTGGAATTGATAAGAAGGTGAGCGGTAGCGACCGTTATTTTATTGAAGGAACTTATAATGAAACCAAAGAAAAATTAGAAGTAGAAGGCATAAAATGTTTTTTTCAGAATGGCGATGGCATAACAAATGAAACCCACCTTGTAGTTGTTTCCACAGCTATAGAAGATACAGTGTTTGAAGTGCAAAAAGCAAAACAATTAAATATTCCTATCATCAAACGTTCGCAATTACTTGCAGTAATAGCAAAAAGTAAAAGAACAATTGCTGTAGGTGGCACTTCAGGAAAAAGTACAACAAGTGCTATGTTGTTCGAAATATTGGAACTTGCCGGATTGCAACCCAGCATTATTAGTGGTGCAGGCCTTACAAGCATCATTAAAGAAGGAAAAATTGGAAATGCTAAAGTGGGTGTTGGCGACTGGCTTGTAATTGAAGCCGATGAAAGTGATGGTAGCATTGTACAATACCAACCTGAAATTGGTTTATTATTGAATGTTGATAAGGATCACCAGGAGATTGATGAATTGATGAACATTTTTAACACATTTAAAAATAACAGTCAAAAATTTATTGTCAACCAATCTAATGTATTAGCAAAAGTGCTTTCTCAAAATATTAAAAATGATTTTTCTATTGATGAAAATAGCAATGCCGGATATATTGCCAGAGAATTTAAACAAAAAGGTTTTTGCATTTCATTCATCATACATCAAACAACATTTAGCATTAATACTATTGGCAAACATAATATGGAAAACGCATTAGCTGCCGTTGCTGTTGCCAATCAAATTGGTGTTGGTATGCCAACCTGTGCAGCAGCTTTAAAAGATTACAATGGAATTTATCGCCGCAACCAGGTGCTGGGTAATAAAAACGCTGTATGGGTTATTGATGATTATGCACACAACCCTGTAAAATGTGCTTCGGCTATTACAGCCTGCCAACCGGTAGCAGACAAAGTAATAGCCTGGTTTCAACCACATGGGTACGGCCCAACCCGGTTTTTACGCAACGATTTTGTAAAAGAAATAGCTACTGCACTTAGGCCACAGGATGAGATATGGATGAGTGAGATATTTTATGCCGGAGGCTCAGCAGTAAAAGATATTAGCGCTAATGACCTCATCAATGATATAAAAGCTTTAGGAAAAAATGCATACTTTATTGAAGACCGAAACGATTTGGTAGAAAATGTTCGGCCACATTTTTCTACCAACACTGTATTGCTTTTAATGGGAGCCAGGGATCCTTCATTGGAAACTTTTGCCAAACAGGTTTACAAACAAATATAAATACAACAGAACACAAAAGAATTATGAAATACAAATTGAACTTTCTTCTGCTTTTTATTTTTAATTGTTTGTTTTTACAAGCGCAGCAATCAACTAAGGTTGATTTAGTTAATACATTGATGGGAACCGATTCTAAACCAAGTCTTTCAAACGGAAACACTTATCCTGCAATTGGTACACCATGGGGCATGAATTACTGGACACCTCAAACCAACAAGAACGGCGATGGCTGGCAATATCAATACGGAGCCGAAAAAATTGTAGCTTTTAAACAAACACATCAACCTTCGCCATGGATGAACGATTACGGTATGTTCTCCATCATGCCTGCAACCCAAAACCTTAAATGGAAAGAAACCGACCGGGCAAGTTGGTTTTCGCATAAAGCCGAAAATGCAAAACCATACTATTACAAGGTTTATTTAGCCGATGCAGATATTACTGCAGAATTAACGGCAACTGAACGTGCAGCTTATTTTCAATTTACTTTTCCAAAATCTGATACTTCATCATTTATAATTGATGCATTCAATAAGGGGTCATTTATAAAAATCATTCCAGAAGAAAATAAGATTATCGGCTATAGTACAAGATACAGCCGTGGTAAACTCATCAACTTTAAAAATTATTTTGTTATTTATTTTGATAAAAAGTTCGATATTAAAAAAACCGTTAGCGAAACAGGCACATTCATTGATTCGCTTGAAATAAATAATTCTCATGCACTTGCTGTAATTGGTTTTAAAACGTATAAAGGAGAAAATGTGCATTGCAGGGTAGCATCATCGTTTATTAGTTTTGAACAAGCCGAACTTAATTTAAAAGAACTGGGCAATATGTCATTCGAAAAAACAACAGTTGCCAATAAAAATAAATGGGAAAAGGTATTGAATGCAGTTGAAGTTGAAGGTGGTACCGATGAACAAATGCAAACTTTTTACAGTTGCTTGTACCGTGCTGTTATGTTTCCCAATAAATTATATGAGGTAGATGCAAAAAATCAAATTGTTCACTATAGTCCTTACAACGGAAAAATTTTACCGGGCTATATGTATGGTGGAACAGGTTTTTGGGATACTTTTCGTGCTTTATATCCATTGCTCAACTTATTGTATCCTTCCATTAATAAGGAAATGCAGGAAGGCCTTATCAACGATTATAAAGAAGGTGGCTGGTTGCCCGAATGGAGTAGTCCCGGTTATGCCGATATCATGATTGGTAACAACTCAGCATCTGTTGTTAGCGAAGCATACATAAAAGGTTTGCGTGGATACGATATTGAAACCTTGTATCAGGCTTTACTGCACGGCGCCAACAACGAAGGCCATATAAGCGCTGTTGGACGTAAAGGTGTTGATTATTACAACAGGCTGGGTTATGTTCCTTACAATGTAAAAATTAATGAAAATGCTGCCCGTACATTGGAATATGCTTACGATGATTTTGCTATTTATCAACTGGCAAAAGCTTTGAATAAACCTAAAGACGAAGTTGAAATATTTGCAAAACGCTGTATGAATTATGAAAATATTTTCGACCCCGAAACAAAACTAATGCGTGGTAAAA
>DAOLYC010000338.1:0-3089 GCA_035425605.1 Ferruginibacter sp. | reverse complement strand
AATACCATTGTAAAAGATGAAAGTGATTTTTCTATTTTGGATTTGAAGAAGCAATAAGCGCTGAGAAAAAGAGGAAGAGAGAATACGCAGAAATTATATTATATGAGAACTGAAAGGTTGAATGAAATTGGGGGAATTATTTTGGATTCTGCCATAACAGTACACAGGGAATTGGGGCCTGGTTTATTAGAATCGGCATATCACTTTGCGTTAAAGAAAGAACTTGAATTAAGAGGATTAAGTGTCCGGTCTAAAGTACCCGTTGAATTATTTTACAAAGGAATCTCTTTAGGAAAAGCTTATGAAATTGATTTATTGGTTGAAGAAGAAGTAATTGTAGAAAACAAATCAGTTGAAATTATGGCGCCGGTTTTTATTTTTCAGGTAATAACTTATCTTAAGCTTTATCATAATAAAAAACTTGGTTATCTTATAAATTTTAATGTACAATATTTAAAGGATGGTTTTAAAAGAATAGTAAATAATTTTTAACCCTCTGCGTAAACTCATTTTCTCCTTTTCACTGCGATAAAAAAAACAAAAGTGGTAATCAATCTAAAAGAATTAAAACCTGCCGATGCACAAAATTACCTGCAACATGCCATTGCACCCAGGCCAATATGTTTTGCTTCAACTATTGATAAGGATGGAAACATTAACCTAAGCCCTTTCAGTTTTTTTAATTTATTTTCTTCTAATCCACCGATTGTAATTTTTTCGCCGGCAAGGCGTGTGAGAAACAACACAACCAAACACAGTTTAGAAAATGTACAAGAAGTGCCCGAGGTTGTTATCAATATTGTAGATTATGATATGGTACAGCAAACTTCATTAGCAAGTTGCGAATATCCAAAAGGAACAAATGAATTTATTAAAGCTGGTTTTACTGCTGAAGTAGCAACCATGGTGCGGCCACCAATGGTAAAAGAAAGCAAGATAAAATTAGAATGCAAGGTACTTGAAGTAAAACCACTGGGCACTGATGGTGGCGCAGGAAACCTTGTTATTTGCGAAGTATTGTGTATGCACATTGATGAAAACATCCTGGATGAAAACAACAAAATAGACCAAACCAAACTGCATCATGTGGCACGCCTGGGAGGCGATTGGTATGCAAAAATTGATGAAACCAATTTATTTAAAGTAGCAAAACCAAATACACAATTGGGTATTGGTGTTGATGTTTTGCCCGAAAGCATCAAAAAAAGCAAGATACTTACTGGCAATAATTTGGGTCAATTAGCCAATGTACATGAAATGCCTTTCATTGACCCGGCCTTTAATGATGATAAACTAAAAAATATCATTCAATATTTTTCTATCAATCCCGAGGATATGGATAAAGAGTTACACCAATATGCAAAAGAATTACTGGATGCAGGAAAAATTTCCGAAGCCTGGCAGGTGTTATTGGCAGATTATTGATTACTTCAATCCTAGTATTTCCATCAAAGCTTCTTTTTTTGCTTTGCTTACCGAAAGTCTTTGGCCGTCTTTTAATTTTACAAAACCACAATCAGTTCTTGAAAATTGTGCGATATATGTGATATTTACAACCGTTGAATGATAGATTCTAAAAAATCAAATCAATTAAAAAAAATAGGGCAACCACTTAGCACTGTTTAATTAACCACTTTTTACGAATTGAATAATTTGTAAAAATATCTCCTGTCAATTTATAATAAACCTCCAAAAACTTTCTTCAGCAAATCGGTTGTTCTTGCGGCAAAATTGTTCCTGATATTCCTTTCTTCCTGTGCCACCAGGTCAAACAGGGCATTGGTTGCTTTGGTGGTTACATAACCGGTAAGATCTGGATTTAATTTTTTTACCAGTGGAATACTGTTGTATTTATTAACCATATCGCCATAATATTTGGTAGCATTTACTTTATCAAGCGATGATTTTATTACAGGAGTAAAAGCCGCCACCAATTGTGCTGTTGTTTTGTCTCTAAAGAAATGAGTAGCACTGGTATCGCCGTTTTTTACCAACCCAATAGCATCCTGTATGGTCATATTTTTTATGGCATTTACAAAAATAGGTTTGGCATAGCCAACTGCATCTTCGGCGCCCCGGTTTATCTGGAGTATGGCTTTATCAACCATGCTACCCAGGCCAATATCCCTTAAAGTGTTTTCAATTTTGCGTGCATCTTCGGGTATTAATATTTTATAAAATGCATCCTTAAAAAAACCATCTTCTTTATTTAATTTTAAAACAGCCCCGGCTAATCCCTGGCTCAGAGCTTCCTTAATCCCTTCGCCAGCCTCAGTTTCGGTAACACCTGGTGCCTGTGGTAACTGTTTAATAACATCGCAACCATAAAAAAGGCAGCTTAACATAATTGCTGTAAAAAATCTTTTCATCCTTATCCATTTAATGCTTTAAATATATGAAACTATAACGGCAATTAAGATGCCAAAAACCTAGAATATACAAATGAGTTGTATGCGGTATCTTTGCCGCCATTGCAGGTTAATGATCCTGCCACTAAATATTATTCAACACATGAGTACACATTTATCCGAACAGGAAATAATACGTAGGGAAAAACTGGCAGAACTTACAAAGCTTGGTATTGATGCATATCCTGCAGCACTTTACCCGGTAAATACAACTTCAGTTTATATAAAAGAAAATTATAAAGGCGATAGTAACAAAGATGATTTTGCTGATGTTTGCATTGCAGGCCGAATTATGAGTGTTCGTGATATGGGAAAAGCAAACTTTGCTGTGATACAAGATGCCGTTGGTAAAATTCAAATTTATATTAAGCAGGATGATATTTGCCCCGGTGATGATAAAACTTTATACCAAACCGTATGGAAAAAATTACTTGACATTGGCGATATTATTGGTATTAAAGGATATGTTTTTACAACCAAAACCGGGGAAACTTCTATTCATGTAAGAGAATTTTCGTTACTAACAAAATCGTTACGTCCATTACCAATTGTAAAGGAAAAAGATGGCGAAGCTTTTGATGAGGTAACTGATCCTGAATTCAGGTACAGGCAGCGTTATGCCGACCTGATTGTAAATCCATCGGTTAAAGAAACATTTATTAAACGTACCAGGCTGGTAAA
>DAOLYC010000337.1:0-3095 GCA_035425605.1 Ferruginibacter sp. | reverse complement strand
GTATTGATGAAAATCAACTTGGCCTGTATCTTGATGCTTATTTATCAAAATCAATTGTACTGAATATGGAGGTAGGGCATTCCCTTTTCCGTAAGGTTAGAACCGGTGTTAAGGATGTATTTATAAGCGATGCCGGTGTAAATGATAATTTCTATTTCAGAATATCACTGGCTTACAGAGTTCGTTTTAAAAAGTAAATTTTAAAAACCGATTAAATTTAAAGATTATGAAAAAGATTGCAACAGCCAACAATCCAATTATCTGAATGCCGAAAAAGGCAAAACAGGTGTGCTTTTTTTAAGGGCTTTGTTATTTACACGTTGATGCATTGGTTCCTGCACAGAAAATTCTTTGCCAGCCTATTTCCCAAAATACATCAATTTCATATTCATCAACATTGTAAACACCCGGATATATGTTTTGGGTTAACAGTAACCAAGTGGGAACATTTATTTAATATCATACCCATCAGCAAAAAGAAATTAGGGAGCGGATAAAACCTTTTATTACAATAAATAAAAATTACAGGATTTGTTTTATAAAAACTTACCGTAAATACACATCAATTTCTTTGCTTCATCACTTCATATAAAATAATCCCTGTAGCCACCGATACATTCAATGAATCGAAATCACCTGTCATAGGTATTTGAAACTTTTCATCACAAATCTTCAAAAGAGCAGGATAGATCCCTTTCTCTTCCCCTCCCATTACAATGGCGCAAGGCTCTTTCATATCCAGTTCATAAACTTTTTTAGTTGCCTTCATTTCACTGGCAAAAACCTTAATGCCGTTCAGGTGAAGGTCATCAACTGTTTTCATTAAACTGTTTACCCGGCATACAGCAATCTTTTCCAAAGCTCCGGCAGAAGTTAATACGGCATCTTCATTTAAGGCACCTACTCCTTTATCAGGAATGATGATGGCATGAACGCCAAAACACCAGGCACTACGGGCTATACCGCCAATATTTCTGATGTCGGTAATACCATCAAGAATTAAAAATAAAGGCACTTCGCCCTTATCAACTACAAATGAAATTACATCCTGCAGATCCTGGTACTGCACTTTGGCAATCAAAGCCACACAACCTTCGTGATTACTTACATTAAAGTTATTCAATTTTTCAACCGGCACTTTATTGATGGGTGTTTGCGTTTTTTCGGCAAGTAGTTTTATGTCTTCAATTGTTTCGCCGTGAACGGTTGCCTGCAGGTAAATACGCTCTAACTGTTTTCCCGTTTGCATGGCTTCTAATACAGCTTTACGGCCAATAACCAAACTGCTTTTTTTGGGGCGATGATGTTGTTGTCGGAAATTTTTCACTTTGCAAATTTATGTTTTATTGTAGTGTGAACAGGGATTTGTAATAAAAACAGAACATGACATTATTAAAAAACCCTCTCTTATGGAGAGGGTTTATATACGTTTGTTGATTTTATTTTAATCCAAAAGTTTTCTTCACTTCTTTTACTGCATCTAACTTTTCCCAGGTAAATAATTCTACTTTCTTTTTTATAGACTTACCATCGGGAGAGGTAAAAGTTTTTTCCACAACCTCATTTTTACGCCCCATGTGCCCGTAAGCTGCGGTTTCGCTATACATTGGGTTACGAAGTTTTAAACGTTGTTCAATAAAGTAAGGACGCATATCAAAACAAGGCATCTTCATAATCTTATCTGCAATTTCACCATCGGTTAAAGGTACTTTGGCGGTGCCATACGTTACCACGTTAATACTGGTTGGCTGTGCTACACCAATAGCATAAGAAACCTGTACTAAAACTTCATCGCATAAACCGGCAGCCACTAAATTTTTAGCGATATGACGTGTTGCATAAGCAGCGCTTCTATCTACTTTACTGGGGTCTTTACCACTAAATGCGCCACCGCCATGTGCACCTTTGCCTCCATACGTATCAACAATAATTTTACGACCGGTTAAACCTGTATCGCCATGTGGGCCGCCAATTACAAACTTACCGGTTGGGTTTATGTGATATTTTATTTTATTATTGAAAAGATGGTTATACTTTGGATATTTTGCTTTTACCCTTGGTATTACAATGTTGATGATGTCTTTTTTTATTTTAGCAAGCATTTTTTCATCGTTTGCAAAATCATCATGTTGAGTTGATATAACAATGGCTTCTATTCTTACCGGTTTGTTATTATCGTCATACTCTAAAGTAACCTGGCTTTTTGCATCGGGACGTAAATACTTAATTTGTTTGTTCTCTCTTCTTACAGCCGCCATTTCAATCAAAATATAATGTGCCAGGTCTAATGCCAGCGGCATATAATTTTCTGTTTCGTTAGTTGCATATCCAAACATCATTCCCTGATCGCCGGCGCCTTGTTCTTCTTTCTTTTTACGTACAACACCCTGGTTAATATCGCCCGATTGCTCATGTATGGCTGATAAAATACCACATGAATTTGCTTCAAACATGTATTCACTTTTAGTGTATCCAATTTTTCGAATTACTCCACGGGCAATTTCCTGTACATCAAGATAGGCCTTGCTTTTTACCTCTCCTGCCAATACAACCTGGCCGGTGGTAACTAAAGTTTCGCAGGCTACTTTGCTGGTTGGGTCAAAAGCTAAAAAGTTATCAATTAACGCATCGCTGATCTGGTCTGCAACCTTATCTGGATGTCCCTCACTTACCGACTCTGATGTAAATAAATATGGCATGTTATTTTTTTTTAAGATTGCAAAGATAAGGTTGTATGCGGTAAAGAACAAAGCCCCCAAAAATTTTCGGGGGCTTTAATTATTTGTGAAACCATTTGTTTAAAGGTTTGAGTAAATTATCCTTAAATACATTTTATAATTGGCATTACTACCACTCCCAATTTTTACCCTCCCTGCTGCAAGCTTATTACCGTACTGTAATTTTGTGGCAGGGTATGTAGCATTACCTAATTGCGGATAATATACTTCATAAGGTGCATATAGCCTCATTGGGTAATTAGGATAATGCTTTGTTACAATTTGCTGTACATATCTGCTTATATTAAAATTGTAGTACTTATTAGCATTACCAAATTTATCAATAATAGAATAATGAGTAGTTTCTTCACTTTCTTT
>DAOLYC010000336.1:0-3099 GCA_035425605.1 Ferruginibacter sp. | reverse complement strand
GTTTGCCCACTAAAAGCCGATCCGGTTAACATGGTTGTATTGGCATTTAGTTGTTTATTTTGTAATTCATGCAACTTTTGTAATGCCAGCAAAACTACGGGCAGTTTTACAGTAGATGCCGGGTAATAATATTTGTTTGCATCCACATTAAAATAGTGATTTTGTAAAGCAGGCATTCCATTTGCTCCCCTGTTAACCTGTGTATAAATGATCTGAACATTTAAATCTTTATATTTTTTAAGTATTTCATTAAATTGTTGGGGGTTCTGTAGCATGATGGATTGCAGTAAACCTGCTGGTTTTGCTGTATCGGGCATAATTTGGGCATTTTTAACGGCTGATGCAGATTGGGTAGTTTTTACAGCTTTACTGCTACACAGTAAAAACGCTATAACCATCCAAAAATTAAACAAAGCTTTATGTTTACAAATCATAATACAATATTGTAGTAATAAACCTATATAAATCAAAAAAAATAAGCCATAAAAACTAAAACGGTTTTTCCCCTATCTTTGCACACTTCTAAAAATTCAACAAAGAAGCTACTAAAACGTCTATTATTATGAAGTTAAAAGGTTTAGTCTGGTTTTTTACAATTGCCCTTACCGTTATTTCACTCTGGGAATTATCTTATACCTGGGTAGTTCGTAATTACGAAAAAACAGTTACTGCTAAAGCAACAAAAATAGTTAAAGCTGCTTTCCCCGATTTAAAAGGTGATGAAAAAGACGCAGCCATTGAGTTTAGAAAAAAACGTATTCTTGACAGCACTGCTGATCAAAAGATTTACCCAATTTTTGGTACAACCTATAAAGAGTGTAAAGCCAATGAACTAAATCTTGGTTTGGACCTGCAAGGTGGTATAAGTGTAACGCTTGACGTTAGCCTTAGTGATCTGCTTAAATCTTTAAGCAATAATCCTAAAGACCCTGCATTGTTAAATGCCATCTCTACGGCAAACACCTTGAAAAAAAATAGTGATGCCGATTTTGTTACTTTAGTAACCGATGCCTATATTAAACAAAATGGAGCAGGAAAATTGGCATCAATTTTTGCAGGTGCCGAAAAAGAGGTTAAGATTAATGATAATGATGCTGCAGTAATCAAAAAACTAAAATCAACTGCAAGTGGCGCCATTAATGAAACGTACAAAATTATAGTACGTCGTATTGATAAATTTGGTGTTGCCCAGCCTAATATTAATTTTGATGTAAATAAAGGTATCATTAACGTAGAGCTTGCAGGTGTTACTGATATTGATCGTGTTCGTAAATTATTACAAGCATCGGCTCACTTACAGTTTTGGGAAGTTTACCGTATTGATGAGTTAGCTAACTCCTTAAAACTTGCGGATGATAATCTGCATAACTACCTGTATGGTGCCGATAGTACCGGAATTGTAGATTCGGTTAAGAAACTTGAAAATGCAAATCCTTTCTTTAGGGTCATCAACCCTATCAATCCTCAAACTGATCCTGCTACCGGTAAACAGTATTTTCCTTCTGCTATTGGTAATGTAGCTGTGCAGGATACGGCAGTTTTGTTTGAATATCTTAACAATGATGTTGTAAAAAATGCTATCCCTGCTGATTGTAAATTTTTATTGGGTGTAGAAGAAAAAGCTGAAAAAGGTTTACAGCGTTATTTCCCATTGTATGCAGTAAAAACATTACCCGGAAGCATCAGGGCGCCATTGGAAGGTGATGGTGTAAAAGAAGCCCGCCAGGATTTTGATGAAAAAGGCCGTCCGGCGATAAAAATGGAAATGACCAGCACTGGCGCTAAAACCTGGGCCAGGTTAACAGCAAAAAATGTTGGACGACCAATTGCTATTGCTCTCGATGATATCGTTTATTCTGCCCCCAATGTAAACGGAGCTATTGAAGGCGGGAGTTCTGAAATATCAGGAAACTTTACAGTGCAGGAAGCCCAGGATCTTGCCAATATATTAAAATCCGGTAAGCTTGATGCACCAGCAAATATTGTTGCTCAACAAGTAGTTGGGCCTACATTAGGTGCTGAGTCTGTAAAAGGTGGCGCTATGGCTTTTGGTATTTCTTTCCTGGTGATATTTATTCTAATGCTGGTTTATTATAACAATGGCGGCTGGATTGCAAATATTGCTCTTATATTAAACCTGTTGTTTACCATTGGTGTTTTAACAGCCATGGGCTTTACTTTAACTGCCGCAGGTATTGCCGGTCTAGTACTAACAATTGGTATGGCTGTAGATACCAACGTAATTATTTTTGAACGTATAAAGGAAGAGCTTACCAGAGGTAAATCATACCCACAGGCTGTTCATGATGGTTACAGACGTTCATTAGCACCAGTTATTGATGCACACGTTACGTCATTACTTACTGCCATCATTTTATTTTATTTTGGACTAGGCCCGGTATTAGGTTTTGCCACAACACAAATTATCGGTTTGCTGCTTTCTTTGTTCTGCGGTATCCTGGTATCAAGACTAATAACTGATGTTTGGACTAATAAGCAAAGGCATTTTAATTATTTTACTAAGATATCTACTAGAATATTTAAACACGCCACTTTTAAATTCATTGAATTTAGAAAATATGCTTACGCCATTTCCGCATTAGTAATGATTGCAGGTATTGCTTCATTTTTCAACGGTTTTCACCTGGGTGTAGAGTTTAAAGGAGGCCGTAGTTATACCATTCAATTTGATAAGCCTGTTAAAAATGATGATATAAGAGATGATTTAAAAGTTGCCCTTGATGGTGATAACGTAACCATAAAAACCGTTGGCGACAACCGACATTTAAATATAACTACAGCATATTTAAAAGATGTTGCACATGCCGACAGTACTGTTAAAGCAAAACTTTTTGAGGGTCTTAAAAAAGTATTACCTGCTGATTTAACCTACCAGCAATTTACTACAAAATATATACAGGCATATTCAACCGTACAGCCAAGTATCTCCGACGATTTAAAACGAGGTGCAGTAAAAGCAACCATTTTTGCAATGCTTATAATTTTCTTATACATCTTCCTTCGATTCAGGGATTGGAGATTTTCAATAGGAACCATCTTTTCACTAATGCATGATGTACTTGTAACACTGGCAGTTTT
>DAOLYC010000335.1:0-3123 GCA_035425605.1 Ferruginibacter sp. | reverse complement strand
GGCATTGCTTTCTGTGTTAAACATGCTTTCGCCAAAAAAAATATTGCCCAGCCTAATGCCATATAACCCACCCACCAGTTTTCCATTTAACCATGTTTCGGCGCTGTGAGCATAACCTTTTTGGTGTAAGTTGATATATGCTTGTTGCATGGCAGTAGATATCCAGGTTCCATCCTGTTCTTTACGGCTTACTGATTTACAGTTTTGAATTACTTGTACAAAAGATTTATTGATGGTAAACCTAAACCTGCCATTGTTTAAAACAGTTTTCATGCTGCTGCTTATTTTTATTTGGGATGGATATAAAACAAAACGAGGATGAGGGCTCCACCAGCAAATGGGTTCATCATCGCTATACCAGGGAAATATGCCGCTTTTATAAGCCAGTAATAAACGGTCAATTGATAGGTCGCCACCAATGGCAAGTAATCCGTCTTCATCTGCATTTTCAACGGGAGGAAAATATAAATCGTTGGTTAAAATAAACATGAATGGTACTTAAAATTTTCGAGCTGCTATAAAAAAAAGGTATGAAAATTTTATATTAATAAAAAGATGGCCACCAAAACAGTAAGCTTATACACATGGAAATTAATTGGCAACAACTTCTACAGTTGCATTAATGCCCCTGTCGGTAATGGCATCGCATTGTGGCTTTAGGGTTTCGTAACTGCCTTCTTTTACAGCATATTTACCTTTAGCATCAATAATAATGGCGCACTGCTCGGCTTGCTCTAAACTATGGCCACAAATATCAACCAGCGTTTCAATTACCCACTCAAAAGTATTTACTTCATCATTCCATACTACCAGGCTGCAACTGGTGCCCGTTAAGGTATCTGTGTCAGTATCTTCCTGAAAAACATTTTGCTGTAGTGTTGTCATGATAGAACAAAAATAGCCAGATTTTTTTAAGCTTCCTTCTTTTTAAACAAAATAAGTAATCCTAAGCCGAAATTATCATGTATTATCAATTTTGCTAAATCCTTTTGCTATATGCATATTGCTATATTTGCAACTTGCTATGAAAGTTATTAAAAAGATAATTGCCATTTTATACACAATGTATGCATTTACCGTATTTGTTACAATTATGTTTTTGATATTGCCTTTTATAATTATTGCATCGTTTTTTGGTAAAATAAAAGGCGGAAATTTTATTTATAAATTATGCAAGCTTTGGGCAAGACTTGTGTTATTTATGTTAGGTATATTTCATAAAAATATTTTTGAGTGGCCGGTTGATGGTTCAAAGCATTACGTTTTTGTTTTCAACCATATTTCTTACCTGGATATTCCGGTAATATTGCGTTCGGTTAAAAAAATTAATTTCAGGGTGCTGGGTAAGGCCGAGATGGCCAAAATTCCTGTTTTTGGTTTTATTTACCGTAGTGCAGCCGTGTTGGTAGAAAGAGGCGATGCAGAAAAAAGGGCAAAAAGTGTACAGCAGTTAAAGTCGGTTTTAAATAAAGGCATTTCAGTTGTAATTGCCCCCGAAGGAACTTTTAATATGACTCATCAACCTTTAAAAAGCTTTTATGATGGTGCATTTAAAATTGCCATAGAAACTCAAACCGCCATCAGGCCCATGCTTTTTCTTGATACGTACAACAGGCTACACTACAACTCAATCTTTTCTTTAACTCCCGGCAGGTCTAGAACCATTTTTTTAGAAGAAATACCGGTGGAAGGTTTAACCATGGATGATGTGGAACTTTTAAAAAATAAAGTATTTACAATTATGGAAACCGGATTGATCAGGCACAAAGCAAGCTGGATAAATTCAAACAAAAAATAAAAGAGCCTGGTTTAACTTTAGGATTATTAGATGAACAAAGAGAACGAGATATTATTTGCAGATGACTTATCTGGTTTTTGGGCCGAAATTATTTTACCCTTGGCCCTGCCAACAACTTATACATATTCAATTCCCAAAAAAATAATACAAAAAGTTACACCGGGCTGTAGGGTAGAAGTGGTTTTTGGTAAACAAAAAAAATATGCAGGTATCATCAAATCGGTATTTAACAAAGAACCGGGGTATCCGTCAAAACCGATTTTAAATGTTTTGGATGATGAGCCAATACTTTATCCACAGCAATTACAACTTTGGCATTGGCTTAGCCAATATTATATGTGCAGCGAAGGCGAAGTGATGGCAGCAGCATTGCCAACACATTTTAAACTGAGCAGTGAAACCATCTTAATATATAATGAAGAAATTGGCGATGATTTTTCGCATTTAAACGACGAAGAATTCCTGGTTGCCGAAGCGTTACTTTTAAAAAAAGAGCTAAGGCTTACCGAAGTACAGCAAATATTGGATATAACCCATGTTTATCCGCTAATAAAAAAGCTGATTGATAAAAAAGTGTGTTTTGTTTGGGAAGCGATGGATGAACAATACAAGGTTAAAAAAGAAAATTATGTAATCCTTAATCCCATTTATAGTTCCGAAGAAAAACTAAGCGAACTGTTGAATAACTGGCAGAGAGCGCCTAAGCAAATGGAATTGTTACTTTCTTATCTGCACCTGCAAAAAACTGAGGGTGATGTTACCCAACCTGCACTGTTAAAAAAATCGGGGGCAACTGCGGTACAACTTAAAGGACTTGTTGAAAAAAACATACTCAATATTGAACAGAGGGCTGTTGACAGGATAAAATCGTTCCCAAAAAATGTCGAAATTGATTTTGAATTCAATGCTGCACAACAGGAAGCCTCAAACGCAGTAACCAATGCTTTTCTAACAAAAGATGTTTGCCTGTTACATGGTGTTACCAGCAGCGGAAAAACACAAGTGTACATAAAGTTGATAGAAAAATATTTTAAAGATGGAAAACAGGTTTTATACCTGCTGCCCGAAATTGCTTTAACTACGCAAATTATACGCCGCCTGCAAAAACATTTTGGAGGCAATATCACCATTTATCATTCACGGTTTAATAATAACGAACGAATTGAATTGTGGAATAAAATCCGAACAGGGGAAGTAAAGATAGTTTTGGGTGCAAGAAGTGCGCTCTTCCTTCCATTTAAAAAACTTGGCCTTATCATTGTAGATGAAGAACATGATTCTTCTTTTAAACAGCATGATCCGGCTCCCCGGTACAATGCAAGAGA
>DAOLYC010000334.1:0-3125 GCA_035425605.1 Ferruginibacter sp. | reverse complement strand
ACATAAGTTTGTGAGCATTTTAGGATTGGGAAGCACTATAACATTATCGTTAGTAATTTTTGCAGAATTTTTTTGCAGTATGTTTATAATTTTAGGTTTGTTTACCAGGCTGGCTGCCATACCTATAATTATTGTTATGAGTGTAGCACTATTTAAAGCCCACAATTTAGATTTTTTTGACGAAGGCGAAGTTGCAGCCTTATATTTAACCGCTTTCTTTGTAATATTAATTGTTGGCCCAGGTAAAATTAGTGTTGATGGTATGATTGGAAAATAAAATTGTAAAACCTTAAATAAATTGGTTTAAAAAAAAGGGCAACTGTTCAAGTTTATTCAAAGTTAAATCATGTTTGTTACCGAAACACAAATACGTATTCATTATGCACTAACCGACCAGATGGGAGTTGTGTATTACGGTCATTATGCCCAGTTTTATGAAATTGGACGATCCGAAGCCATCAGGCAGATCGGTTATACTTATAAGGAGATTGAAGCGCTGGGTATTATTATGCCAGTGGTGGAAATACATAGCCGTTTTTTACGGCCTGCAAAATATGATGACCTCATTACGGTTAAAACTATACTAAAAGAAATGCCAACTCATTTTAAGATTGTTTTTCATGCCGAAATTTATAATGAGCAGGATGAACTTTTAAATACCGGTATGGTAAGTTTATTTTTTGTAGATGCCAAAACAATGAAACGTTGTAATATACCGGAGCTGTTAAGAGAGAAACTGGCTAAGTATTTTTAAATGATAGGCTTTAAAATATTGCCCTTACCGAAGCTCTGCCAATATGGATGGTTCTGGTATCGCCGGGTTTTCTGCCTTCGTACTGGATGCTAACTTCAATATTACCCGCTAACCGCTTTGTAAAATCTATATTCCATAAATAATTTTTACCGGGCAATAAGCCTTCTAATAAAATAAAACCAACGGTGGTATTGGCAGCACCGGCGTAGCCTTTAAAATTTATTTGGTTTAGCGAAAAACGACCGCTGATGGTACTGTTAGAAAGTATATTGTACCGAACATCTGCCGTAAACACATGGCTACTGGCACTTTCAAGCGAATCGATGGTATTTCTTTTTTGTGCATACGCATACGTTAAACCTGCCCTAAAATTTGTTTTGTGTACATACGAAATAGAAGGTTCAACAATATTTTGTAAAACAAGATAGTTCCTGTTATCGAACTTAGGGCCTGTGGTGTTCAATACATTTTTTAATTGCCGGTAACCTAATGTAGTTACAAAATTTCGGTTAATATTCCAACGGAGTTTGCCCGAAAGAGTGCGTAGCCTGCGGCTTTCGAAACCGTAACTCAATAAAGATTTTGCGTTACTGATGCTATGTGTAATATCAAATCCCCATTTAATGTTGCTCCGGTTAAAATATAATGTGTTAGAAAAAAATGAATTTAAAGTTATTAAAGTGGTATCAACAAGATGTTTGGTAAATGGGTTGAACTGGAATTTGCCAGTAGCAATATCTTTTTTATTTATTTGCAATGCAGAGCTGGAGCTTGTGCGTGCCAGTAATTTTAATAAACCCCTTGCACCCGGCTTTATAATTAATTTAGGGTTTAGCGAAAAACTGTAATTAAACTGTACGTAATTGGCTTTTACATATTGATTGCTGGGGGTAAAAACCCGTATATATTTTTTCTGATCCTGGAAAACTGCTATTTCAAATTCATTTAATTCAGGTAAGCCATTATTGTTGTAATCAATCCAGGTGTATTCGCCTTGCCCTGCCGGTACTTCCACAAAAGTGTATTCCCTTTTTTGTTCCTGCCCCGAACCCAGTTCGTACAACATATTGCCAACCAAAAAACCTTTAAACTCGTTCACATAATATTCGGCACGGCCAAGCAAACTTTCATCTGCCTGTTGCTGGCTAATTGTGGCATTGGTTATATGCAGTTTGCGGTAAGTGGCATTTAATTTAAACTGGTGTTTTTCGCTTTTAAGTAATTCTGTAAAAAAATTGTAGTTATCGCTGCGGTTGGCTTGTATCAATTTTGAGTTAGAAGGCAGCATGTCGTTTCTTGTAAAATATGATAAACCCCATTTATTTGCTTTAGCCGGATTTGATTTTAGCGAAACTTCCCATACATTAAAGGCATAACTCATCAGCGATAAGGAATCATTTGTTTTATTACGAATGCTGTTATGCTCGCTATTGTATTTAAGTCCAAACTGCATGTTGTGTAATCGGGTAATAACTTTTTTCAACTCAATATTAGGTCTAAAAAAAGAACCTGATTCAGCAAGCCTGTTACTTGTAGTTAAACTAATTTGGCTGCTTAGTTTCCAGCCTTTTATATTATTAAAGCTGCTAAGCAAATGACGCAAACCGTTAAAATCATCGCTGCGGTTATAACTGCTAATACCATATTGTAAAAAGTTTCCTGTACTATCAGCCAATTTTATATCTGCATTGGCAATATGTTCATCTGCAGCCGCAATATCGTAGGGCAGGCTCCAATCCCTTAAAAATTCTATATTCCTTAATCTTTCTGCCGGCTTAAATTTTTGTTGTACAAACTCGTAGCCCAGGCTGGTTTGAAGTAACAGGTGCCGGTTAAATAATTGTATTTTGGTATCATCTTTTACAAATTGAAATTTTGCAGCAAGGCCTTTGTCGTTGCTTTTATCTTTGCCCGAAAAAAGGTTTATATCGTAATCACTCATGGCTACTTCGGCCTTAAGTTTTGTTTTTGTATTGATGGCGTACTCGCCGCCAATGGTTATTATCTGTAGTTTTTTTGGAGATACTAGTAAGATGACAGGGGCATAGTCGCCCTGTTTATTATTATTAACATCGGGCTGTACCCAACCAAAAACTTTTCCATTGGTTGCGTTTTGCAATACAGTATAATTGCCTTTACCCGGCCCCAGGTAAGTAAAACCCAGGTTATATAAAATGTCGTTTGCGTTGGTTGAAAAAACAAAGATGGAATCATGAATTGTGCCGTTATATAATGTATCTATCTTTTTATATAAAATTTTTCCTGGACTTAATGTATCCCTCACTGCATTTTCATAATAAGCCGTATCAATACCATCGCCAATATTTGCCAAAAACTGTTTTTGGGTTTCATCAAGCACCTGATTTATTGA
>DAOLYC010000333.1:0-3151 GCA_035425605.1 Ferruginibacter sp. | reverse complement strand
TTTAATTACTACCGAATGCCGTTCATTTTCAGTTGAAGATTTTGGATGCCAGGCCACCAGGTATTTTCCTTTGTGGTATTGATTATAAACTACATCGCCACTTATTGGGTTGCGATTAACGTGTACATTAGCCGGGCTCATAAAGATAGAAACCTGTAATCGCTTGTCTTTAAAATATTCAGCATCTGTTGTTTCTTCAATTACCACAACTTTACCATCGGCAGGGGCAATTACACAATTTTCATTTATTGTAAGATGGCGGTTAGGAATACGAAAAAAAGAAATAAGAAATAACAACACACAAAGTGTAACTATAAAAATTAAATTACAAAGCCACATTAATGAAGCACTAAAGAAAAAATAAACAGATAAATTTATTGCACCAAAAATTAATGTTGCAATAGCAATAGTTTTATATCCTTCCCTATGTATGTTCATCAAATTAAGTTAAGGTGCAAATATAGCCAGTTATAGTTTATGTAATGTGGATATAACAACAAAGATCTACAGGAATATTTTTACATATATCCATACAGTTGGCGCAGCAAACAATAAAGAATCAA
The DNA here is from genome assembly GCA_035425605.1 of Ferruginibacter sp. Taxonomy (GTDB): domain Bacteria; phylum Bacteroidota; class Bacteroidia; order Chitinophagales; family Chitinophagaceae; genus Ferruginibacter. Next base: position 2,588 of record DAOLYC010000333.1, on the reverse strand, counting down.
ACCTGTCTAAAAAACCACCATGGCCCGGCATAAAACTACCACTGTCCTTTACATTGGCCATACGTTTTAACTTACTTTCGAAAAGATCGCCAAAGGTGCCGCAGATACCACATAGCGTGGGTACAATGGCTAAAAAAATCAATTGAGTTGGTTGCAGATGTAAAATGTTGTAAATTATTATTGTAATTGTTACAATACTTAAAATAATACCACCAAGAGTTCCTTCCCATGTTTTTTTGGGACTTATTTTTGATAACGGAGTTTTACCAATGAAAGAGCCAACCAAATATGCCATCGTATCATTTATCCAAATACTAAAAATAATGAGAATAGGAAGCAGGCCATCTTTAACTTCTAAAAAGGTATTTTTAATTTTTAAGTTTCCAATGGAGTATAAATTAATTATTGCTGCCAAACTTAAAGAGATATAAATAAGCCCAGCCAAACACATCCATTTTGCTTTAACAGGCATTTGCTTATTCTGAAAAAGAAAAACAAACAAACAACAGCACAATAAAATCCAAAACAAAATTTTGAAACCTATTCGATATCCAAACAATTCCATGCTCATATCACCCCCAATGCTATTTTGTCCTAGAACAATCATCAGTACAAATCCACTAACAAAAAATAACCATTTGATTACTGATTCAATCTTAATTGAATAAATTTTCTCAACCAGTTTTATATACTCAATCCAGCAACCAAAATGTATGATAGTAAATAATATTAAAAAACTCCAAAAATTCCAAAATAACCCTAACAGCATTACTGCTACAAAAAGCAATGCTGTTAAGGCTCTTGTTTTAAATACCTGTATGTTTAATGCCAAAATTAACCGTTTTTATTATTTGGAAGATAAGTCTAAATGGTCCAACAGGTCTTGTTCTTCAAAAGCAATTTGCGTACGGTTTTTGCCAGACACTTTTTCGAAAAGTAAAAATAAGCCAACTGTTATTGCAAGTGCAATCAACCCTCCCCATAAAGGTATTTTTGGATCAAGTTTATCCACTTCAATTTTTGTTTGGTGTTTTGATAACCAGAATAATTGTATAACAGCTACTGTATTATTTAAAAAATGTGCTACAATATTCACCCATAGGTTTTTACTTCGTTGATACATCAGGCCTAAAACAAAACCAAGCACAGCCCTGCTTAAAAATAAAAACACCGACATGTGGATGAAACTAAACACCAATGAAGTTATTATAATAGCCAGCAAAGGCTTTTTCCACCAGCGTTCCAGTAAATTTTGCAATGTTCCCCTAAAAAAAACTTCTTCGAATAATGCCGGAAAAAATGCCATGATAACTATGGCCATAAAAAATTCTCCCCAGCTTTTTAAATTGCTTAGTGCCATTACTTGTTCGGTATATGCTTCTTCTAAGCGCATGCCCATTGCATTTAACGAAGGGAAATTTGTTAGTATAGATTTACTTAGTTCGGCCAATGGGTTGGCAATAATATTGGCTAAAAAAATCAGGAAAAATCCAAGTATGATCTGTGCTGCATTGATGTGTTTATTAAAACCTAGCCAAAATTTGTTTTTTCCATGACATACTATCATATAAAGTACGGCTGGTAAAAACAAAAGGAATAAAGTACCCACCACCTGGCTAAGTCTTGCATATCCTACATTTTCGGGTTTCAACATCACTTTCATCATTTCATCTCCCATGCTAGCCCAATTACTGCTTGCAGGAAGCAACTGCATTACTATTACTAGTTGCGCTAATGCAGCTAGTATAAATCCTGCGCCCAAAAAAACGAGTAAAATACCTAATTGACCCCAACCTGTAAAGCCTTTTACACTCCTGTATTCCATACCTTTGATGATTTGATGTAAATTTGCAAACGCAATATACAATGAGTAATGCCGATTAGCCAAAAAGATAGTTTAAAATGGTTTCAATTGGTATTACTGATTTAATAAAACAAATTCAATTTACTTTTAAGAATATATGCCAAACATAGGCAACATACAATTACCAGATTTTCCGTTATTGCTTGCTCCAATGGAGGATGTAAGCGATCCGCCTTTTCGTGCAGTATGTAAAGAACAGGGTGCCGATTTGATGTACACGGAATTTATCAGTAGCGAAGGCTTGATTAGAGATGCAATTAAAAGCCGTAAGAAACTTGACATATTCGATTACGAAAAACCGGTTGGCATTCAAATATTTGGTGGCGATGAAGAAAGTCTTTCGCTGGCTGCAAAAATTGTGGATGTAACCAACCCCGATTTACTGGATATAAATTTTGGCTGCCCTGTAAAAAAAGTAGCATTAAAAGGTGCTGGTGCCGGTGTGTTAAAAGATATTGAATTAATGGTGCGGCTTACCAATGCAGTAGTAAAATCTACTTCGTTACCGGTAACTGTAAAAACCAGGTTAGGCTGGGATGATAATACAAAAAATATAGAAGAAGTTGCAGAAAGGTTACAGGATGTTGGGATAAAAGCATTGGCCATTCATGGGCGCACCCGAACTCAAATGTACAAGGGGCAAGCAGATTGGGAGTTGATAGGAAAAGTTAAAAATAACCCCAGAATAACCATACCTATTTTTGGTAATGGCGATATTGACAGT
>DAOLYC010000332.1:0-3174 GCA_035425605.1 Ferruginibacter sp. | reverse complement strand
GATTCTAATTTTTCACTTAACGAATTAAACATAATTATTGTTCTTTTATTTTACTAATTAAATAACACAGCAATTAACCGGAGAATTTTATCAGTAAATTATAGGAAATGAGTTTTTTTAATAACTTAAATAGTAAATGCTGTATCAATTATTTGTTGCTGCTCTTTTTGATGAATTTTATTAAACCCTGTTGCAGTGGCTGAACTTGTTTGCCTACTGATGATATAAAAATTGATATTTTTCAGGTTCATCCTTAAGAAGGTAGCTGCTCCCATATTTAATGGCTCTTCCTGCACCCAGTACCAGATAGCTTTACTGTATTTTTTATATAGTTCATCTAATTGATTTTGAGGTAAAGGATAAATTTGTTCCAGCCTAACGATGGCAATATCGTTTCTGTTTTCTTTTTGCTGACGTTCGTGCAGGTCGAAATAAATTTTACCACTACAGAACAAAACTTTTTTAACAGCTGATGCATCTTTTATAGCAAAATCATCTATTAGTTCTTTAAATCCTCCGCTTGTAAATTCTTCTTTATTACTGTAGCTGCCGGTGTGCCTTAGGTTTGCTTTTGGCGAAAAGTTAACCAATGGTTTACGAAACGGCCATGCAAGTTGACGGCGAAGTAGATGAAAGAAATTTGCGGCAGTGGTAACATTAGTTACCAAAATATTCAGTTCGGCACACATTTGTAAAAAACGCTCCATCCTGGCGCTGCTATGCTCTGGCCCCTGTCCTTCGTAACCGTGTGGCAATAACATTACCACACCATTCATACGTTGCCACTTTGTTTCTGCAGTCGTTATAAATTGATCAATGATTGTTTGTGCGCCATTTGCAAAATCGCCAAACTGTGCTTCCCATATCACTAATGCATTGGGATTGGCCATTGCATATCCGTATTCAAAACCCAAAACCGCATATTCGCTTAATAAAGAATTATAAATTCTAAACGGTGATTGTGTTTGGGTAAAATGATTAAGCCTGTTATATTCTGCATTTGTATTCTCATCATACAAAGCAGCATGACGATGGCTGAAAGTGCCACGCTTTACATCCTGTCCACTCATACGAACATCTTTGCCATCAACCAATAAACTTCCATAAGCCATTAATTCGGCTGTAGCCCAGTCAACTTTATTTTCGTCGTTAAATAATTTTATTTTATCGCCAATAAGTTTTTCAACCTTACGCAACGGCTTAAAATCTGCTGGCCATTTCATCAAACCTTCAAATAATAATTTAAATTCTTCATTTCCAATAGCAGTAACCGGCGAAACCTCAAAATCTTCGGCTGTGGCTTTACGTAAACTTTTCCAAACGAGTTCCGGTGCCTGGTAACTATAGGGTAGCGGATGTTGTTTTACTTCATCAAGGCGTTCTTGAAGATCGCTTACAAACTTCTGTTCCATTTCCTTTGCCAGCGCTTGTGCTTCAGGTTCTCCGTTTTCAATTAAAAACTGTGTGTATACTTCACGTGGGTTAGGATGTTTATCTATGGCTGCATACAACTGAGGTTGTGTAAACTTAGGTTCATCGCCTTCGTTATGCCCATGTTTACGGTAACAAACCATATCAATAAAAATATCTGTATTAAATTCCTGCCTGTAAAGGGTTGCAATTTCGCAGGCTTTAACTACAGCTTCTGCATCATCGCCGTTAATATGCAAAACCGGTGCATGTACCAGGGCTGCAATGGAAGTACAATAATCTGCAGTACGGGCATCATCAAAATCTGTTGTAAAACCTATTTGATTATTAATAACAAAATGAATGGTTCCGCCTGTGGAATAACCTTTAAGTCCGCACATTTGTAACACTTCGTACACAACACCCTGACCTGCAATAGAAGCATCGCCATGAATAAGTATGGGCAATATCTTATCGTAATCACTATTGTATAATACATCAGCCTTACTTCTTGCAAAACCAATTACCAATGGATCTACAGCTTCCAGGTGCGATGGGTTGGGGCTTAACTTTAAATGAATTTTTTTTCCGTTGGCTGCTTCCACATCACTTCCAAAACCCAGGTGATATTTAACATCACCGCTTCCCATGGTTGTATCTGGTACACTATTACCTTCAAATTCGCTGAATATTTGTTCATAGGTTTTACCCATAATATTGGCCAAAACATTCAACCTGCCCCTGTGCGCCATACCAATAACAACTTCTTCCACTTCATTATTTGCCGATGTGTTAATGATTGCATCTAATGCTGCAATTGCAGTTTCTCCACCTTCAAGCGAAAATCTTTTTTGGCCTATATATTTTGTGTGTAAAAATTTTTCAAACATCACCCCATCATTCAGTTTTTGCAGGATTCTTTTTTTCTGCTGAAGCGGCACTGGTTTTAAAAGCGTAGTTTCAATTTCATTAAAAAGCCATTCTTGTTTTTTACGATCTGTTATATAAGCAACCTGTACACCTACATGGCCTGTATAACATTTATTTAAAAATGCCAGTATATCTTTTAAGGTTGCATTGGGCATACCTATAACTTTACCGGCTGCAAATGCAGTGGAAAGATCAGCTTCGCTTAAACCAAAATCAGCAAGACTAAGATTAGCCTGCCGGTCTTTTCGATCACGAATGGGGTTAGTTTTAGCAATTAAATGCCCTTTTCGCCTGTATGTAAAAATTAATTTGTACACGGCAAATTCTTTATCAAGTTGAGTAGAAGAAACAACAGTTCCGTTTTTAGCTGCGCCATTTACAGAACTGGCTGCATTTGAAATGGCAAAATCAAACCCTTCAAAAAACTTGCGCATATCTACATCTACACTTGCAGGGTCTTTTACAAAATCATTATAAAGCCCTTCAATATATCCGGGATGAGAGTTGGTGATGTACTGGAAATCCTTCATAAAAAAGTGAAATTATTTTTTTGTACCAAGCCATTGTGCTGCTATTAAGCATAAGTGGCAACATATATAACATCCCGATTTTTCGGGGCTATTGTACCACAGCAAAAACTTAGCTCAGATGGTCTGCAAATATCGGTTAATTATGCGTTATTAGTTGCTTTATGTAAAAGCATTTTTCTGCAAACTGCGGCAACGATGCCACTGAGGATTACATATCCGGTAAAATAATAAAAACCAGGTTGTAAAGTAGCCTGGGTACCTTCCATAGCATTAGCTCCTAAAAATGCCACAAAAATACTTATGG
>DAOLYC010000331.1:0-3179 GCA_035425605.1 Ferruginibacter sp. | reverse complement strand
AAAATAACCGGATCATTGTCACGGATGGAAGCTTTTAATAAACCCTTTGCATCATACGGGTTAGAAACAGAAATAACTTTTAACCCAGGAATATTGGCATACATTGATTCAAAAGCGGTAGAATGTTGTGCCCCTAACTGCCCGGCACTACCATTGGCGCCCCTGAAAACAATAGGGCAACCAACTTGCCCGCCACTCATTGCCAGCATTTTAGAAGCGGTATTTAATATTTGATCTAAAGAAAGAACAGCAAAGTTCCAGGTCATATATTCTACAATTGGGCGAAGGCCATTTTGAGCAGCGCCAACTGCAATTGCCGAAAAACCAAGTTCGGCAATTGGTGTATCAATTACTCTTTTTTCACCAAATTCATCAAGCATGCCCTGGCTTACCTTATAAGCTCCATTATATTCTGCCACTTCTTCTCCCAATAAAAATACTCGATCATCTCTTCGCATTTCTTCCTGCATGGCCTCTCTTAGGGCTTCTCTAAAGGCTATTTGGCGCATAATTTATTTTTTTATGTGGTTGCAAATTTATCTTATACGTGGCAGATAAGCAAATTAGTATTTAGTAGTTGTATCGGTAAGTGTTTTCATAAAAAGTATAACATCGGCTTTTTCTTTTTTAGAAAGTTTAAGATTATCAAATGGCAATGATTGATTTTGTGGTGCTATATGTAACCCCTTGCCTCCACCATCATTATAAAAATCAACCACTTCTTCTAAAGTATTATAAACGCCGTTATGCATGTAAGGTGCTGTTAAAGCCACGTTACGAAGTGATGGTGTTTTGAATGAAAAAATATGAATGGGATATTCGGTTGCTAAATAACGTCCCGAATCTGCATCAAGCCTGGGATACTTTTTATCTGGCGATGCTGGTACACCTATCACTTCACTTTCGATATAAAAATACCGGGGAGGTTTGGCGCCACTGAATAATGGCATAAAATGGCAAGTGCCACATTTTGCCTTACCCATAAAAAGGTTAAAACCGTTTATTTCATCTTTTGTCATGCCTGGAATGCCATTCATCTGTTTATCAAATTTACTGTTAAGTGCAATGAGCGTTCTTTCATAACAAGCAATGGCATTGCATATATTATCTGCCGCTTTTGTAATACTTGCATTTGGATAAGCCTTTTGATATAAACCACTATATGCAGGCATGTTTATTATTTCTTTTGCAACTGTTTGTGCCGAGCCATGCATTTCGGCTGCATTGTTTAGCACCTGCATTACTTGTTCTTCTAATGTTCGGCTACGACTGTCAACAAAGAGATTTCTTTGTAAGGCTGCATTCCAAATTGTTGGTGCATTGCGAGGCAATTGGGTATGCCCATCTAATGCCAGGCTGGTTTTTAAGCCATCGGTAAATGCTTTATCAGGTTGATGACAACTTGCACAACTTCTTTTACGGTTTGAAGAGAGCCTGGTTTCAAAAAAAAGTTTTCGCCCCAATTCTATCTTAGTTGGCGAGGTTGAATAATCATCTAAAAAACGATTTACATTAAATGCCTTTGCATCAAACATTGATTTGTTTTTGCTAATAGCACTATAGTAAGGCCCTGCCGGGTTGTCTTTTAGATTTTTTATAATCTTAAAACTGCCAACCATTTTTGCCAGTGGATCTAAATAACCAGTAATAAAATCCATCCGGTTAAATGAATTAAAATGTTGATGATTTTTTAATTAGATATTTGCATCGGTGATTAATTGATTTAGTTTCTCAAACTGGCCGGGTTTTGTTTCGTTAAATGCATCTTTGTAAAAAGTAAGATATTGCTGTAGCCCATTTAATGCAGATGCACATTCTGGCAGGCTATTAACCGCAGTTTGAGAATCGAAGCCAACTATTCCTAATGCAGAAATACGAAAAATCTCTTCCATGAAAGCATCAAAAATATTGGCATCATCAAATTCAAATGATTCGGTTACTGTAGGCAATTCAATGGCATAACGTACCAATTCGGCCGCTTCATGTTTTAATTTATCAATATCTGCATCTTTTTCACCAGAATAAATTATTTCTTCCATTACCTGCATACCAACCGGTAATTGTTCAGGCATATCCCCTTCTTCTTCTTCAAAATAAGGTATCGGAGGGCCATTAAGTTTTGATGCAAAAAAATGAAAAAAATATTCAACCATTGTTTCCATCTGTTTGTATGCAGCCCTTGTTTGTAAAAACTGTTTACGTATATTTTTTTTATTGCCTCTTATGATGGCCTCCTGTAAAGCTTTTGCAGCTTTGGTAAATTCTGTTGTATGCGCCAGGTATAATTGTTTTACATGCTGCGCCTGTAATGCAGATGGGCTATTATAGAAACCAAAGATGGCAACCAAGCCTGAAAGTATTGCAGCAACAATGATAAATCGGATCATATAAATTTGTTACCAAAGTTATGTATTTGACTTATTTAAATTGATTAAACAGTAATTTTCCTTTTAAACGGGATACCGATTGTACAATGTATAAAATTTAAAAGAAAAAGGCGAAAGCTTTCTAAAAAACTTTCGCCAGTAATAAATCGTTTATTGGAAATTAAAGCTGCGGAAATAAATAAAATATCTATTTACATTAGTTCATTAACGCCGATAACTTATCTGTCAATTTTTTCCCAAACAGGTTTTTTGCAATAATTTTTCCGTCTTTATCAAGTAACAGGTTAGAGGGAATTGCTTTTATATAGAACTGATCGGAGGTGGAATTTTTCCAGCCTTTAAGATCGCTTACCTGTTTCCAAACCAAACCGTCATCTACAATTGCTTTTTTCCATTTGGCAACACCTTTTTCATTATCATACGACACAGCAAATATTTCGAAACCTTTATTGTTAAATGCATTGTAAGCCTTAACAATATTAGGATTTTCTTTACGACAGGGGCCGCACCAACTTGCCCAAAAATCTACCAAAACATATTTCCCTTTTAATGAAGAAAGACTAAGCGGTTTGCCGGTAGTGTCTAATTGTGTTATCTCAGGAGCATACTGCCCTATAGCAACTGTTTTATAAATATCAAGCATTTTTTTCACACTTACACCCGCAGCACTTGATTTAACTGAAGCTGATAATGCATTGTACAAAGGCTCCACTTCTTCTGCTTCGGCATAATACCCATAGTTTTCAGATATGGCCATAGCACTACGTAGCGAAGCCGGGTTTGTTACTACAA
>DAOLYC010000330.1:0-3188 GCA_035425605.1 Ferruginibacter sp. | reverse complement strand
CATGTTAAGAAATTTATTGCCACTCATTATATAATGGAAGGTACTGCTGGTGTTACCACTACTCCAAACCTGGCAGGTAATTATGACCCCAAGGGTACCCTAAACTCTTTTGATTTAAAACCCAATTTAACTCAGGAGGAGTTGAATAATACCGCTACACAAAGTATTACAGGTAAATACAATTCTCTTGTCATTGCCAAAAACCTGTCGATGGATATTGTTTCGTTTAACCGTTACAACCCCGGTTTTGATAATTTGATAAGTGTTAACGGTAATTATGATCTTCGTTTACCAGCAGATAAAATGGAGCTTTTTTTGGCAAATAAATATATAATATTAAACGAGTGTGTACAATTATTATTGGGCGATAATCCAATACAGTCAACAAATCAAACCACTATTTATCCATCGCCAAAAAAAACAAAGAAGAAGGTGGTTAAAAATTAAAAACAAGTGGCATAAAACCAATCTACTGTAGCACTTTAATCATTGCTTCGGCTTTTAGCAAGCTCTCTTCATATTCTTTAATTGCATTGCTGTTGTAAGTTATACCCCCACCTGTTTGAAATGAAATATATTTTTCATCTTCATTATACAACATACTTCTAATAACAACATTAAAATCAAAATCTCCATTAGGTTTTACATAACCAAGTGCTCCCGAAAACAAACCACGTTTGGTTTGTTCAAATTCTTCAATCAGTTCCATTACCTTTTTTTTAGGTGCACCTGTCATTGATCCCATAGGAAATGTAGCTTTTATGCAATCAATCCAATTGTATTTATCATCAAGTTTACCGCTTATGGTACTTATCATTTGATGTACCTGTGGAAAGCTGTACACCGTAAATAATTCATCTACTTGTACCGTACCGGGTTTACAAATACGGCTCAGGTCGTTTCTTACAAGATCCACCACCATTACGTTCTCACTTTTTTCTTTTTCGCTTTGCAGTAAATAATTTTTTGCACTTTCGTCATGGGCTTTATCAGTTAAATTTCTTTTTGCCGTACCTTTTATGGGTTGAGAAAAAAGTTGATCGGCTTTTTTTTGCAGATACCTTTCGGGACTTGCACATAAACAATAACGACCATTAAATTTATAAAATGCAGAGAAAGGATTGGGTGATAATGCACTCAATTGGTTGTAAATAAATAATGGATCCATTACAGCATTGGCAGCATAAAATTCCTGGCAAAAATTAATTTCGTAACAATCGCCACGTATTATATGTTGCTTAAGTTTTTCAATGATATTAAGGTAATCGTTATTTTTTATTTTAGATTGAACGATAATATCGTGTTTTATTTTTGTAGTGATAATTTTGGGGCATAAAATAATTGCATCATAAATTTCCACTGCATCCTCATCACTGCATATTATAACTTCGGTATTTTTTAATTCAATTACAATTTCTGGTACAAAAAAATGCAGATCGCAAAAACCAATCCTGTCTGCATTGTTAGATTGCAGATCCTCGGTTTCATTTTTAAGGTCGTATCCAAAATGACCAAAAAGCCACTCGTTTTTATGCTTATAATAAAATTGTTCAAGCGATTCAAAAGCACGCCCCGTTGAAGCTTCTACATTTGCTTTTTTACCCGCTGCCAGCAAGCATTCAAAAGCAGGTTTATGAAAATTATACTGTTGGTTATCTAATAAACAAAAAATGTTGAACCGGTTTGCCCAGTTCAACATTTGATTTTTAAAAGTTGTGTAATCATTTACAGGAAAAGAAACCTTCTTATTCATCATAATTTTTTCCTGCTGTTGTTTGCAAGCTTAAAAATCATCTTCTTCATCATCAAAATTCTCTTCATCATCAAAACCAAGCCCAAAGTCTTCATCACTTTTAAAATCATCGTCATCATCTTCCTTGCCTTTTTTGCCTTTTTTCGATGGTGATTTCTTTCCTCCTTTAGGAACATCAAACTCATCAAAATCGGGATCCCAATTATCATCTTCATCTACTTTATCCCAATCATCTTCCATATCCTCTTCGTCCTCCTCCTCATCATCATCTTTTCCCTTTTTTTTAGGTGCAGATTTTTTCTTAGGCGCAGGCTCATCATCAAAATCATCATCGTCGTCATCATCATCGTCATCTTTTTTTGGTTTAGCCGATTTTTTTGCAGCTTCAATAACTTCAGCAAATCCTGCTGTTACTGTTTTGTTTGTAATACTTTCAGATGTTAATATCATAATTCAAAAATGGATTAATACTGTAAAATTTCCAAGAGTTTTTTAAATAGCCAAAAAAAATTGCCTATTTTTTTATTTTTTTATGCAACTACCAGTTGATCTCTGCCCGGCCCATTACTTATATATTTAACGGGTACCCCTAAAAACTCATTAAGGTAATTGATATATATTTTCATCTCGGTTGGGAGTGCATCAAAATCTTTTATTTCGGTAATATCTTTTTTCCACCCGGTAAAAGTTTTATACAGCGGTTCAATGTTAACTTTCTGCATTTGAAATGGTACATATTTCTTTTCTACTCCGTTTACCAAATAACTGTTACATACCTTTAGTTCATCCAGGTTATCCAAAATATCAGCTTTGGTCATTATAATTTGAGTAACACCGTTTATCATACAGGCAAATTGTAAAGCCACCAGGTCTATCCATCCACACCTACGGGGCCTACCGGTTGTGCTTCCAAACTCATTACCAATGGTGCGTATCTTTTCTCCAGTTTCATCAAGCAATTCAGTAGGAAATGGTCCGCTGCCAACCCTTGTACAATATGCTTTTGATATACCGAATACTTCTTTTATTTTTTGTGGTGGAATACCTAAACCTGTACAGACACCTGCTGATATGGTATTGCTGCTTGTAACAAAGGGGAAAGTACCAAAATCAACATCAAGCATACTACCCTGTGCGCCTTCGGCTAAAATCTTTTGTCCTTTTTGTATTTTTTCATTGATGAAATACTCGCCATTTACAATTTTAAACTCACGCAAAAATTCCATTGCTTCAAAAAACTCCTCTTCCCAGGCGCTTATATCTTCCTGGAAATTAAAATTATCCAGCAGGCGCTGGTGTTTCATCCTAAGTTTTATATAATCGGTGGTAAAAGTTTTTTCTAATAAGTTACCAACACGTAATCCATTACGCCCTGTTTTATCCATATATGCAGGGCCAATTCCTTTTAAGGTACTTCCAATTTTTTCGTTGCCTT
>DAOLYC010000329.1:0-3197 GCA_035425605.1 Ferruginibacter sp. | reverse complement strand
AACATGCATCATCGGTAAAAAAAACATCGTTACGTAAATAAAAAATAAAAGTTAAGTTATCATCCGAAATGCTCCAATGAGTAGCCAGCGATGGTTGCATCTGTAAATTACTGTCAATTTCAATAAGCGTATTATAAAGCTGGTGGCAAGCCCACATTACCTGTTTGTTTTTGGCAAATGCAGGGTCTAAAGTTGCTAGTCCGCTACTTTCGTTGTAACGAAATATTTTTTTATCGGGGTGATGATGATTGTTACAGGAATAAAAAAAGATCAGCCACAAAGGAGCTAATACATATAGCAGTAAGGCTACGTTTTTATGATTAATAGATTTATTTGATGAAAGGTGCATATATCAACTTAAAGAAAACTAAATTAGCACATATATACTTTACACATGAAGCAGATTATTAAAGTTTTATTGGCCATTAATGTTTCACTATTAATGATTAATTATACGCAGGCTCAGCCTTTAAAACCATTAAAGTCTTTTACACATGCCGATACCTTACGAGGTACCTATGGCCCATCAAGGAATTGGTGGGATGTTTTGAAATATGACTTGCATGTGAAGTTTAATATTGAAGATAGCACTATTAGTGGATACAATGCCATGCAGATTAAAGTTTTAAAAAAAGGCAATCAACTGCAAATTGATTTGCAGGAACCATTGATTATAGACAGTATCCTGATTTCTGTTAATGCATCAGGAAAAAGAATGGTTATGGAACAAGATATTTATAAAGATGGCAATGCTTATTTTATTCCTGCCAGTTATTTTTCAATACCCCATACAAATTTTCCGGAAGCCGAAATTTATGTTTACTACCATGGCAAACCACGTATAGCTCATCGTCCGCCATGGGATGGTGGGCTTATTTGGAAGAAAGACAAAAACAAAAACCCCTGGGTTACTGTTGCCTGCCAGGGATTGGGCGCCAGTGTTTGGTATCCCTGCAAAGATCACCAGGCCGATGAACCTGATAGTGCAGAAATGCACATCAGCATACCTGATAGTTTGATATGTGTGGGTAATGGACGTTTTCGTGGTAAAATAAATAATGGCGATGGTACAGCAACTTACGATTGGGCTGTTGTAAACCCAATTAATAATTATAACATCATACCATACATAGGAAAGTATGCTCATTTTGGCGAAGTATATGAGGGTGAAAAAGGAAAATTAACAATGGATTACTGGGTGTTAGCGTACAATCTGGACAAAGCAAAAGAGCAATTTAAAGATGCTGTACGTATGATGAAGGCATTTGAATACTGGTTTGGCCCATACCCTTTTTATGAAGATGGGTATAAATTGGTAGAAGCGCCACACCTGGGTATGGAACACCAAAGTGCAGTTGCTTATGGTAATGGATTTAAAAATGGATACCTGGGCAGGGATTTAAGCGGAAGCGGTTGGGGCCTTAAATGGGATTTTATTATTGTACACGAAAGCGGGCATGAATGGTTTGCAAATAATATTACCAGTAAAGATATTGCCGATATGTGGATACATGAAGGCTTTACTAATTACAGCGAAACCTTATTTACCGATTATTGGTATGGTAAAGAAGCAGGTGATGCGTATGTACAGGGCACCCGTAAAAATATTGCTAATGATATAACTATTATTGGACCATATAATGTAAACCAGGAAGGCAGCGGCGATATGTATTATAAAAGTGGCAATAAGATACACATGATACGTCAGGTTATTAATGATGATGAAAAATTCAGGCAAATTTTAAGAGGATTGAATAAAACCTTTTATCACCAAACAGTTACAACTAAACAAGTGGAAGATTATATAAACAAAACAAGTGGTATCAATTTCAGTAAACTTTTTGACCAGTATTTAAGAACAACGCAAATTCCGGTATTGGAATATAAGATTAGCGGACACAAACTTTCTTATCGTTACAGCAATTGTGTAAAAGGTTTCAAACTTCCCATAAAAATTAAATTTAAAACAGAGCAATGGATAAAACCTACAGAGCAATGGAAAACCCTTAATTTATATCCCGAAGGTGATAATAGTTTTACTGTTGATCCAAATTTCTACATTAAAACAAAAAAGACAGAGTAATTTAGCAGTAAACTAATCTATGTCGCAAATTCGTAAGCAAAGTATTATTTCATCTGTGGTGGTGTATATTGGATTTGCTATCGGTTTTTTTAATACTTATTTATTTACCAGGGAAGGTGGTTTTACCAAAGCCGAATACGGGCTTACCGGCATTTTTATGGCTGTAGCCAATATCATGTATTCGTTTGCCAACCTGGGCATGGGTGCATACATTTATAAATTTTATCCTTATTATGATGATAATCTGCCCAAAAAGAAAAACGATATGCTTACCTGGGCATTATTGTTTTCGCTGATAGGATTTTGCCTGGTTATTTTTTCGGGTATTATTTTTAAAGACCTCGTTATAAGAAAATACGGGACTAACTCGCCAGACCTTGTTAAGTATTATTATTATATTTTTCCTTTTGGCTTAGGCCTCACATTATTTTCTATTTTGGAAGTATATACCTGGCAATTAAAAAAAGCAGTACTGGCAAATTATTTACGGGAAGTTCAGTTCAGGCTTTTTACCAGCATACTTATTATATTAAGTTTTACAGGTTATATCGCTTCGTTCGATCTTTTTATAAAATTTTATTCCTTTACTTTTTTAGCAACAGCATTTTTACTCATCGGATATCTTATTTATACCAACCATTTCAGTTTTACATTTACAGTAAGCAGGGTAAGTAAAAAATTTTTCAAAAAAATCCTAACACTTATTGCTTTTGTTTATGGCGGTAACATGGTGTTTACCATTTCTACTGTAATTGATACAGTTATTATTGCCGCTGTATTGCCCGATGGGCTTGCTTTGGCAGGAGTTTATACGTTGGCACAACATATTGCCAGTTTAATTCAGGCGCCCAAAAGGGGTATTATTTCAGCATCTATTGCATCTTTATCAAAAGCCTGGAAAGATAAGGATATGAAAAAAATCAACCGTATCTACCACAGTTCTTCCATTAACCAGTTAATATTTTCTGTTGGCATATTTTCTCTTATATGGTTAAATTTTACCGATGCTGTTTCAGGTTTTAAATTGCAGAGTGGTTATATGGATGCAAAATGGGTATTCTTTTATATAGGCATTATGCGTATTGTAGATATGGGTACCGGCGTTAGCAGCCAA
>DAOLYC010000328.1:0-3206 GCA_035425605.1 Ferruginibacter sp. | reverse complement strand
ACTTATTTCAGATACATTCTTTTCGCTTGACCTACCAAAAACAACCGGCCCAGAACTTTTTAACCTTTCTTACTTGGTTAATGCAAAGAAGAAAAGCAATAATATAATTTTATCAGTTGCAGATACGTTGGCAACGCTTAATAAATTTACGGCAGTTACTATTGCTACAGCTATTAAAAATTATATTAGTAATAAAACTGGAATTAAAATATTTATTAGTGGAGGTGGTATTTACAATCCTTTACTACTGGAGCATTTGAACGCTTTGCTACCCGAATGTTGTTTTTGCAGTACGTTAGAAACCGGTATTAACCCTGATGCAAAAGAAGCAATACTTTTTGCACTGCTTGCCAATGAATGCGTAAGTGGTTCCTTATTTACATTTGAGAATAGCACACAAGGGATTATTCCTGTAAGTATGGGCAAAATCAGTTTTCCTGATTAATTTTCTTCTACATAATTCTTTAAGCTTTTTAATGCCTCTTCAAAACCATGACCGGTAAGCTTCTCCATAAATATTCCATAAAATTTTTCCCAGGGGTACCATTTTAACTTAATCAATACATTCCATTCAACCTGCACCTGGCTGGTATCGGATAAAGGCAAAACCTTTATAGTATTTAATACATCATTTTCTCCTTCTCTAACTAATGAAACAAAAACTGTATTTTCTTTTTTATCAGTAATAATGAGTTTGTTTTCTGAATCATTTGGTCCCCATACACATTCATCACTTACTCCAGTAGCTCCTATTTTAAATTTTATAGCTGCTGAATCATTCATAAAAACCGGCTGCCAGTGTTTCCAGTTTTGCAAATCATTTATTTGCGAATACACTTTATTTGCTTGTGCATTAATGACAACGGCCTTTGTTACCATTAGTTTTGATGGTATGAACAATGATAGCAGTGTTATAAAAATGAATAAAACTGCAAGCACGATAAAAAATATTTTTATTATCCTTTTACTCATACGTTATTCCCATTTAAAAACTTTTATAGCAACAAAATATACAACTACTCCCCATAATAACAGAATCCCAATTTCAGAACGAACCTGCCACAAACTTTGACCTTCAAAAGCAACACTTCTGAGGGCTGTATTTAAATGAGTAAGCGGCATTGCATTTGAAATAGGTTGCAGCCATTTAGGGAAAACATCCACAGAAAAAAAAGTACCTCCCAATAAAAACTGAGGTAAAGTTATAAGATTTGCAAAAGGTGGTATTGTACTGTCATTCCTGGCCAGGCCACTTACAATAAATCCTAATCCCATAAATACCAATAAGCCCACAAAACTAAGTACCATCATATTTAATACGGTAACTGCTCCATTCACAAGTGTAAAATCAAACAAATAACGACCTGCAATGATTATAACTATAGCAGTAAGCATTTGAAAAAGAACCCTGCTTAAAGCTTCTCCTAAAACTATATAAGTACGACTTATGGGAGTAGCAAAAAATCTCTTAAGTACCAGTGTATTTCTAAGATTAAAAAACATAAATGCCACACCAAAAACACCCGAACTTAATAATGAAAAACCTAACTGACCTGGTAAAATAAAATCTATTGTTTTGTATTCCCTAACAGTTTCAATATCCCGCTGATAATTAAAATCGGCTACTGCATAAGTTGGCCTGTTAACATATTTAATATCACTTACTTTATTGGCAATAGCATTTAGCAGAGGTAGTAACTGCGGCCATTTATCGGCGCTTGCATTGGAGCTTTTTATTGTATAGCTATATTCATGACTTTTGTTTTCTGACTTGGATATTTTAAGTATGCCCGCAATTTTTCCTTTGATAATGTTATCATGTAACTCATCTTTATTAGCAAAACTAACTATCCTTATACGAGCACTGGTTTTTAACGAATCAAAAAAAACATTGTTGGTATCGCTATTCTTATCAATAACTATTTTATATATAGGGGCACCTCCATTATTTCCTATAAAACCAAAAACCAGGATAAATACGAATGGAAAAATAAAACTAAAAACAACTGCTGAAGGGCTTCTAAATATAGCTTTGAGGCTTGCTTTGGTAATTGCCAACATGGCCCTTACCTGACTGTATTTTTGCATAAACAAATGTGATTGAAGCCGTAAAGCTATTAGTAAATAAGGAATCAAAAAAATTTGGAGCTACTCGACAAATGACGTACATTTGTGCGACAAAAGTCGGGTATATGAAAAAGAAAGGAAAAGATACAAGCTATAAACAAAATACTTCAGTTTCAAAATCAGAAGAACCGATGGTTTCGTATAGAAGCGTTAAAGCCATCCCTCCTGTAAAAGTAAAAGACTTTAACTATGCAGAATTTAAAAAAATTGCCGATAAAGCTCCATTTACTCAGTCTGAGTGGGCATCTATACTCCATATAAGCGAACGAACTTTACAAAGGTATGCCAAAAACAATGGAAGTTTTGCAGCGATAAATGCAGAACGAGCATTGCAAATAGAAAATGTTTTAAAAGAAGGTACATTTACTTTTAGTAAAGTTGAAAATTTTTACAATTGGCTTAAACGTAAACCCTATATGCTTGGTGGAAACCTCTCTATTGAATCTTTAACTTCGGCCAGTGGTATTGAAAGAGTATTAACTCAATTACATAGAATTCAACATGGATTATTTGCATGATTGTTTATAGAATTACCAATTCGCATTTTAAAGATGACATATCTGGCAATGGCGCCAAAATAAAAGGCGCAAGGTGGAACAAACCTGGCAGTAGTATGTTGTACACTTCTGAACATATCTCATTATGTACCCTGGAATTATTGGTACATATCGGATTTATCGATATCCAGAAATTATATCATCTTATTTCCATTTATGTACCTGATGATGCACAATTGAGAAAAATTAGTGAAGATAAACTGAAGGCTAATTGGCTGGAAGATGAGGATTATACCGCATTTATAGGAACAGAATTCATAAACAACAATGTAAACCTTATTTTAGAGGTTCCATCGGCAAACATTCCAGAAGAACATAATTATTTAATTAATCCAACCCACAAAGATTTTAAAAAGGTTAAAATCAAATCTTCAAAATCATTTATTTTTGATGAAAGACTTTACTCCTTCAAATGAATAAAATATATCTTTTGCTTGGAAGCAACATAGGTAATTCAATAAAGCAATTATCTATTGCTATTAATCATATTGAAATAAATATTGGACTAGTTTCTCGTAAATC
>DAOLYC010000327.1:0-3237 GCA_035425605.1 Ferruginibacter sp. | reverse complement strand
CAAAGGATTTTTTGGGTGTAAACATTTTTCTAAAACAAATGAGTTGTTAAGCAAACAAGGAATTTTACCTATTGACTGGAAACTTTTATCACCATAGCTAAGTATATGAAAATTATTAAAAATATTTTTGGCCGTATATGGGCATTTTGGGGGTTAGTGAGTTTTTTAGTTACTTTCATTATCGTCTTCATCCCATCTATGTTTGCCTATTTAATAAAAGACCCTGCCGGACAAAAATATTTTATTGCCGTATCTAAAGTATGGATGAATGTGTGGTTGTTTTTAATTGGTTGCCCCGTAAAAGTTGCAGGAAAAGAAAATTTCAAAAAAGGTGAAACGTATATTGTAGTCTTTAATCACAATGCATTTTTAGATGTGCCGCTTTCTGCACCTTATGTACCAGGTGCCAATAAAACAATTGCTAAGGCTACATTTGCAAAAATCCCTTTGTTTGGCCAGTTTTATACCAGGGGGTCGGTACTTGTTAACCGTACCAATGAACATAGCAGAGCTAAAAGTTTTGATTTGATGAAAAAAGTTTTGGTATCTGGCATGCACATGTGCATATATCCCGAGGGAACCCGTAACCGTACGCATGAACCCATTAAACCATTTTATGATGGAGCTTTTAAACTTTCGATGGCTACTAATAAACAAATTATACCCTGTGTAATTTTTGGAACCAAAAAAGCAATGCCCATCAACAAAAAATTTTTCTTATTCCCTACCCGGCTGCACATGCAATTTTTACCACCGGTTTCACCAGCCGATAAAACAGTAAAAGAATTTAAAGAGCAAGTTTATACCGTTATGGTTAAGGAATATATTAGAAAATAATTTTTAAATTTCCCCATCAGTTACAAATCATAAAAATACCTGGTACGGTTTATTTTTAAATCTCGTAACAAACCCGACTTAGGGCTTATACTAATATTAAATGAACGGAATTTTCCAACCGGCGAAATATTAATGGCCATTTGCCAGCAATGCATTTCCCTGGTGAGATACATGCTGATCATACCCAAATCTTTTTGTGTGATATTATATGATCCGTTTAATCCTATTTGCCATTTTGGTGTTAAGTTTAAAGAACCGTTCCAGTTTACATTTTGTGAAATACTACTTGTATAACCTGTACCCAAACCATTGGTAATACGGTTATAACTAAAAGCATAAGAAAAACTTATACTCCAGGGAATGTTGAAATTTGCAAACTCACCGGGGTTGTTTCTGATATAAGCCGCTTCCTGCTGGTATTCATCTATGGGAAGGCCAGATATAGAATTTACCTGCATATTTTGCTGATTGTTTATAGGTAATTGTTCCTTTTGATCGCCACCTTGAAATGAAGTTTGAAGTGATATGGAAGCATTAGTTAATTTGCCCAACGACAGTTTTCTGTTCCATACCAATTTATCAATAAAATCTCCCTTATTATTTGTTAAATAAGGTACTACTATTGCACTACCAGATATGCTTATCTTATCAAACAAATTTGTTCGTAAGTTTATAGTAAATGGCCTAAGTTTAAATGAATCTTCCAAAAAATTATAACTACTGTTAATACTAAGCCCGTCTAAAAGTGTTATTTTTTTAACAGCATTCTGGCTTGTATCTTTTTTATTTCTAACCTTCATTTGTAAAACATTATCAATGCCAAAATTTATACCTCCAAATTTACCCTGGCCAAATGCTCCAAAAATGCTTCTTTCATAAAACGTAGAAGATATTCTGTTACCAGCCGTATCAATTTGTGTATTGTACCAAGCTTTACTGTTCATATCTGGCTTATAGTTAACAGATAGTTGCGGCCTAAGTTCGTGCCTGATGGCTTGTACCTTACTTTTTTTATTAAATGTGAACATACCAAATATCCTGGTAGAAACACCTAATCCAAAATTCATATCCCTGGCTGTATAAAACCCTTTTTTAATGCTCGTGTCTAATTTTTTTTCTGTTATATTCCAATTACGTTCAAACTTTTCCTGGTACCATCGTTCTTCATAACTTATGCTTGGAGAAAACTGAAAGTTGCCTATCTGTGGAAGCGATAAAGTGATGGGAACCCTGTGAGAAGCCCCATATCTATAGTTTTTAGAAAACTGGCTGAAAATACTACCTGTTGTATCGTAAAATGAAGACATGCCATTTATACTTGTATTTAATGCAATGCCAATATTCTCATACCAATAATATTTTCCTATAACTTCTTTACGCCTGAAAGGATACAAAGTATTTACATTAAAAGTTACTGTAGGCAAATTGATGTTTATGAGTTTAGTATTACCATTTTGGTTATGATTGGCAATTAAGCTTATATTGAATGGTTTATCTTTCCAGGTTTTTGTGTACGCTATGGATGACTGCAACTGATTTTCAAAATTGCGTTGAGGGTTATTAGGCACTGCGCCATTGTACCCACTGCTGCCAGCATCAACATGGGCGCTAAAAGTTACTCCCGGCCTTGCCTTGGTATCGGTACTATGCTGCCAGTTAACTTTAAATGCCCTGGCTCCGGATTTATCCAGGTCTCTTAAATGAATCATATTTATAGCAAAGTTTCCCTGGTAATGATATCGTTTATAATAACGTGGACTAATGCTTGCCGTCCAACCACCATACGAATAAATTGTACCCATGGTTACCAAATCCCATTTTTCGCCAAGTACTTTATAATAACCCAGGTTTTCGAGAGAGAGACCTAAAGTTTCATTGGCAGAAAATGAAGGAGCAAGCAAACCCGAACGTCTGCCTGTTTGTAAAGGATAAATACCAAAAGGCAAAACAATTGGTATGGGTACATTCTCAAATTCAGGATGCACCGGCCCGGTAATGGCCATTTTTTTATTGATGAATTTTATCCGCTTACTTACAAATGCAAAATGTGGCGTATCAAGGTTGCAGGTAGTAAACCTTCCCTTAAATGCATAAAAAACATCAGCATTTACTTTTTTTATTTTTTCACCATAAACAAACAATTCGCCTTGCTGGGTATAAGTGCCTTTAGTTAGCCCTTTACCGGTTTTCATATTGAATTTTATTGAATCACTCTTCGTTTTAAAGTCAGCCTGGTTAAATTCAGGGTATGCAATTACGTTACCTGCACTGTCTTTAATCAAATATGCACTAACTAAACTTGTTCCCTGGTCAAATTCTATACGAGGCGATGTTAGAACATTATCTATATAAGTAACTTTGGTTTGCTTGCCATACAGAATTATCTTTTTTGATGGTATA
>DAOLYC010000326.1:0-3238 GCA_035425605.1 Ferruginibacter sp. | reverse complement strand
AAGCACCTGATTTATGGAAGAATTTTTAGCATCGGCATTATTATAAAAGCCAACATTTAGCTGGAATTTTTTATTAAAAACCATTTCGTTGCTAGCATATATTTGAGAGTTTAAAAAATTACGGTCGGCATATTCAAACTCCACTTGTATGCGGTTATCTTTTGTTACCAATCTTTTTTGAGTGAAAGTAAGTTCGGCAGTGTTGTAATTAATAACATAGTCCTGGTCTTCGCCACGCTGTAGCAGTTCGCCATCCCAATACACCCTTTCGGTGCCGGCCAGCACTACAAAAAATAATTCAAGTGTAGGGCTTGTTAACCGGTATGGGCCCTGGTTGCCTTCAAAAGGAGTAATAATGTTTTTGGTAAATTTACCTTTGGCAATAGCGCCGCTTAGCAATAATGAATTAGAAATGTTCTTTCCAATTTTATTATCGGTAATAAATGATACACCCTGTAATCTTTTATAAAAGTTTAGAAAATAATTTTTGCTTTGCCGTATATCTATATCACCCAGGTTTATTTGCCAGCCTTTCTTTTTTACTTGTAAAAAAATGCGGTCAAAATCCCTAAGGTCTTGAGTATTTCCATCGGGTTGTATAGGAATGTTGTTATCGGTGATAGCGGCAGTAAGTTCCATGCTATCGCCAATAAAGCCATTCAATTGCAGGTTAAGGCTGCTGTTTACAACGGCATCCTGGCTGTTGCCAAAAGAAATTCCACGGCCAAAACTACCTTCCGATTTTATGTTGCCAAAATCAACCAATGGATTATTTTTTTTGCCGCCAACTGTTAGTGTAAAGGGATCGGAGGGCAAAAAATTATATCGGATACTATCGTAATTAAAACGGCGTGTAACAGCATTTAATTTATATGGAAAGGTACGGTAGGTTATCACTACATTTTCCTGCGGCGGTTTATCAAGCCAGGTAATTGTAGCATTTACTTCATCAACCTTATAAAAAAATGGCGATACCGCTTCAATAATAACCGAGCCGGGCACCAGGCTCATAGAATCTATTTTGATTATTTTTTCACGGGTACTGATGGTTATTTTATGAAGGTTTGAAAGTGGCGCTGGCGTAACTATTTGCGCCTGTACATAATAAGCCATGAAGTGTAACAGAAGAATGATGTATATCCTTTTTTGCTTCAAGCTGTTTTGGTATTAGAACGCTAAAATTACTGATTATTGTACAAGGCTGCTGAACAGGCAAAAGGGATACTGCAAACTGTTTAGTACAGATTATTTGGTTACAAACAAATTTGAAATCATTTTTAATTAATCTAACTGTGTAAAATGGTAGCAACATTTATTATTCATCAACTAAAAATGTACCGAGGTCAATTATTTCGCCTTCGCCCAGTTTAAATTTTTCCAAACCATCTATATCCACATTGTGCATCACTTTGCTTTGAAAAACCAGGGCATCGCCATCGTACAATGCAAAATACAGGTCGGGATCTTTTTCGGGATTTAAAAAATCTGTATAATCGGCATTTTTAAACGAAACGCTTGCAGTACCATTTTCATCCAAACTGCTTTTGCCCAGGTAATCATCTTCCATAAGGTCTTTTTCAAACAAACGAAATTCAAAAGCAGTGCCAGTTAAAGGAGCATTACTACCCTTGCGAATGAAACTGGCTTTTACTTCAATATTCATGTCGGCATCTAAAGAAAAATTACTCATAGTATTTTATTGGTTTATAAAAAATTATAGGTTGATGTTATAAAGAAGCTTCGTCAAACTTTAATCATTCAATTTTAGTACAGCTAAAAATGCTTCCTGCGGCACTTCCACATTACCAATTTGCTTCATCCGCTTTTTACCTTCTTTTTGTTTTTCTAAAAGTTTACGTTTACGGCTTATATCGCCACCATAACATTTAGCGGTAACATCTTTACGCATGGCGCTTATATTTTCACGTGCTACCACTTTAGCGCCAATGGCAGCCTGTATGGCAATTTGAAACTGTTGCCTGGGCAACAATTCTTTTAATTTTTCGCAAAGTTTGCGCCCAAATTCATGGGCACGACTTCTATGAATCAAAGCGCTTAAAGCATCCACTTTATCGCCGTTGAGTAAGATATCCATTTTTACAATGTCGCTGGCACGGTATTCAAGCGGATGGTAATCGAAAGAAGCGTAACCACGGGTAATGCTTTTAAGCTTATCGTAAAAATCAAAAACTATTTCAGTAAGCGGCATTTCAAAACTTAACTCCACACGGGTAGGCGTTAAATAATGCTGATGAGTAAGAATACCACGTTTGGTAATGCAAAGCGTCATTATGTTACCAATGTACTCAGGCTTGGTTATTATCTGAGCTTTTATAAATGGCTCATCAATATGATCAATCCTGGTAGGATCGGGCATTTCGGTAGGATTGTTTATTTTTTTTACTTCACCTTTATTGCTAGTGGAAATAAAACTTACGTTGGGCACGGTGGTAATTACCGTTTGGTTAAACTCCCGCTCTAATCGCTCCTGTATGATTTCCATGTGTAACATGCCTAAAAAACCGCAGCGAAAACCAAAGCCTAAAGCTTGTGATGTTTCCAATTCAAAAGTAAGCGAAGCATCATTTAACTGTAGTTTAGCCATACAATCCCGCAATTCTTCAAAAGCATCTGTCTCTACCGGGAAGATGCCGGCAAATACCATTGGTTTTACATCTTCAAATCCTTTGATAGCTTCTTTGCTGCCATTAACCATTGTGGTGATGGTATCGCCCACTTTTACTTCCCTGGCATTTTTTATACCTGTAATAATATAACCCACATCTCCTGCCTTAACTTCCTGGCGTGGACTCATACCAAATTTTAAAATCCCTACTTCATCGGCGCCATACTGCAGGCCGGTATTACTAAACTTAATTTGATCGTTCTTTTTAAGTGTTCCGTTAAAAACCCGGTAATACACTATAATGCCTCTGAAACTATTATACACACTATCAAAAATTAGCGCTTGTAGTGGTGCGTTAGCATCGCCTTTAGGCGACGGAATACGTTCAATAATGGCAGTAAGGATTTCTTCAATGCCTATTCCGCTTTTACCACTAGCCAGCAAAATATCATCCGGTTTACAACCTATCAATTCCACAATCTGGTCGGTAACTTCGGGTACCATTGCACCATCCATATCAATCTTATTGATAACCGGAATTATCTCAAGGTTATTTTCAATAGCAAGGTATAAGTTGCTGATTGTCTGCGCCTGAATTCCCTGGCTGGCATC
>DAOLYC010000325.1:0-3248 GCA_035425605.1 Ferruginibacter sp. | reverse complement strand
CGGGCAGGATAAATAAGCACAAGTGACCCGCTAAAGCGGAACACTTGCGCCAGTAGTTGAAACTTTCTTCCCAGCAATGTCTCTACGCCTAGGCCTTGTTTCGTGGCACACGAAACAAAAAAAAGAAAATACCGCCGCCGTAAGTACAGCCCATTCATTTACAATGATGCATCAGCATGCAATAATCAAATTGAACCTATTTGATAAATACTGGTTAACTTAGAAAAGAATAAAAAATTTCAATGCCCACTCCTCATCTTTACTCCAATTCATTAGTGCATGAAAGCAGCCCTTACTTATTGCAACATGCTCATAACCCCGTAAACTGGCACCCCTGGGGAGAAGTTGCCTTACAAAAAGCTGTTTCCGAAAATAAATTGCTTTTAATCAGCATCGGTTATGCTGCCTGTCATTGGTGCCATGTAATGGAGCATGAAAGCTTTGAAGATGTAACCGTAGCTGAAATTATGAATAATAATTTTGTGTGTATAAAAGTTGACCGGGAAGAACGTCCCGATGTTGACCAGGTATATATGGCTGCTGCACAACTCATAACCGGCAGTGGCGGCTGGCCGTTAAATGCCATTGCATTGCCCAATGGAAAACCATTTTATGCCGGCACTTATTTCCCTAAAAAAAACTGGATACAGATGCTGGAATATTTTGTAGATATGCAAAAAAGAGACCCCGAAAAATTATTGAAAAGTGCCGATCAGGTTACAAACGGTATTCACCTGGTAGAGCATGTTAGCTATAAAGAAACTGGTAAAACTTTTAAATTATCTGATCTTGATAAACAGTTTGCTAACTTAAAAAACCATCTAGATTTTAAAAAGGGAGGAACTAACAGGGCGCCTAAATTTCCTATGCCAACTAACTGGGAATATTTATTACATTATAATTTTTTAAGTAAAAATGAAGAAGCTTTAACAGCCGTTACAGTTACTTTAAAAAATATGGCTTATGGCGGAATTTACGATCAGCTTGAAGGTGGATTTGCCCGCTACTCTACAGATGCTAACTGGCATGTTCCGCATTTTGAAAAAATGTTGTACGATAATTCGCAACTGGTAAGTTTGTATGCACATGCATTTCAGCAATCAAAAAAACCGTTATATAAAAAAGTAGTTTACGAAACTTTAGATTTTGTACAGCATGAATTAACATCACCCGAAGGGGCATTTTATTCATCGTTGGATGCAGATAGCGAAGGCGAAGAAGGAAAATATTACGTATGGACAAAAGAAGAAATTGAAAAAGCGCTGGGCGCCGATGCTGAAGTTTTTTGTATCTACTATAATATTACAGCGGCAGGTAACTGGGAGCATGATAAAAATATTTTATTACGGTACGAAGCGGATGATGCAACTGCACAAAAATTAGGATTGCATGTTATTGAATTGAAAAGAAAAATCGAAGAAGGGAAGGCAACCATGTTGAAGATAAGAGGCGCCAGGGTTAAGCCCGGCTTAGATGATAAAATAATAAGCAGTTGGAATGCTTTAATGATAACAGGGTATGTAGATGCTTACCGGGCTTTTGGCGAAGAGGCTTTTTTAACAAAAGCAATTACCAATGCTGAATTTTTGTTGAAAAATACCATTGCAAAAGACGGAGAAATGACACGTAATTATAAAAATGGAAAATCAACCATCAACGCATTGCTTGATGATTATGCTTTTACCATTTCGGCTTTTATCAATTTGTACCAGGCTACATTTAATGAAAAATGGCTGAACTGGGCCAATACAATAACAGCATATACGCTGGAGCATTTTTTTGACTCTAATTCAAAAATGTTTTTCTATACACACAATAACTACTCCAATTTAATTTCCCGTAAAATGGAAGTGGCGGATAATGTAATACCATCTTCTAATTCGCAAATGGCCAAAAACCTTTTTTTGCTGGGGCATTTTTTTTATAGCGAAGATTATATCAGCATGGCAAAACAAATGCTTATTAATGTAGAAGATGATGTTGAAAAAAACATTTATTTCTATACCAATTGGGGAATACTGCAGGCCTGGTTTACCAAACCATTGTATGAAATAGCAATTACCGGCAATGATTTTAAAAACAAACGCAAGGAATTTGATTTACATTATTTACCTAATACAATTTTCTTTGGTGGAAAAGCAGAATCTACATTAGCATTGCTTAAAAATAAATTAGTAGCCGAACAAACTACTATATATATATGTAAGGATAAAACTTGCAAACTGCCGGTTACCGAAGTTGAAATGGCATTAGGGCAACTTGGCAACTAACATCATATACACTTCAATAACCATTAATTATTGCCTATTTTTGCATCGCTTTAAAGCAAAATATATCACATGCATACTATTTTATTAACCGGCGGAGCAGGCTTTATCGGATCGCATTTAACCAGGTTATTTGTGCGTAAATACCCCAGTTATAAGATAGTTAATCTTGATAAACTTACCTATGCCGGTAATCTTGAAAACCTGAAGGATATAGAAAATGAACCCAATTATCAGTTTATAAAAGGCGATATAACCGATCTAAATCTTTTACGAAAACTGTTCTTAACTCATCAGTTCACAGCCGTGCTGCATTGCGCTGCCGAAAGCCATGTGGACAGATCAATTACCGATCCATTGGCATTTATTACCACTAATGTTTTGGGTACTGCATCTTTGTTACAGGCAGCAAAAGAAGCCTGGGCAGAAAATTTTGAGAACAAGATATTTTACCATATCTCTACTGATGAAGTATATGGTACTTTGGGCGAAACAGGTTTTTTTACCGAAAAAACAGCTTATGACCCACGCAGCCCGTATTCTGCTTCAAAAGCTTCATCCGATCATATAGTAAGGGCATTTTATCATACATATAAAATGCCGGTTAAAATAAGTAACTGCAGTAATAATTACGGCCCTTTTCATTTTCCCGAAAAGTTGATACCGCTTTGCATACACAATATCATCAATAATAAACCACTGCCAGTTTATGGCAAAGGTAAAAACGTACGAGACTGGTTGTATGTTGAAGATCATGTGCATGCTATTGATATAATTTTTCATAAGGGAGCTATTGGTGAAACATATAATATTGGCGGCCATAATGAATGGACAAATATTAACCTTGTAAAAGAATTGTGCAGGCAAATGGATGAAAAGTTGGGCAGGGCAAAAGGCAGTTCCGAAAAATTAATAACCTTTGTTACCGATAGAGCCGGCCACGATATGCGTTATGCCATTGATGCATCAAAGTTAAAAGAT
>DAOLYC010000324.1:0-3250 GCA_035425605.1 Ferruginibacter sp. | reverse complement strand
TCACACCTTTCGATAGAGAGGATATACATTATTTGGCTACCTCGCTGGATGATGTTGCAGATTATATTTATGCAGCAGGCAAAAAAATTAATTTTTACAAGGTCAATCCTAATGACACTGGTTTACAAAAATTTGCTGAGCTAATTGAGCGGGGAGCAGAACAGGTAAAAATCGCTGTAACGGGGCTAAGAGATATGAAGAATATGCGGGGTATAACTGAAGCGTTAGTAAAAATCAACAGTATAGAAAATCAAGGTGACGATATATTTGACTTCAGTATTGAGAAATTATTTGAAAACGAGCCTGACGCTAAAGAGGTTATTAAGAAAAGAGAAATATATCAGGTAATGGAAATTGTAACTGATAAATGTGAAGACGTAAGTAATGTGATAGAGTCAATCATCATTAAGTATGCTTAAACCAATTAGCTAATTAGCCGATGTTATAATTCGCTAATGAAAATTTAAACTAAAAGACTTATTAGCACATTATCTCATTTGCACATCTACTCTTTTTATGACACCTTTTCTCATAACCATTATTGCACTGGCACTGATTTTTGACTACATCAATGGTTTTCATGATGCGGCCAATTCAATTGCCACAGTAGTATCTACAAAAGTTTTAACACCATTTCAAGCTGTACTATGGGCTGCATTATTTAATTCAGTAGCCTATTTTATTTTCAAGGATCATGGAGTGGCAGATACTGTAGCCAAAACCGTAGATCCCAACAAAATTGCTGATGGCAATATGATGGTTGTAATCTTCTCTGGTCTAATAGCCGCCATCATGTGGAATTTGCTAACCTGGCAGCTAGGCATTCCATCCTCTTCTTCTCATACACTGATTGGAGGATTCGCAGGCGCTGCTGTTGCTAGTGGTGGGTTTGCAGCTGTTAATTCACCAATTATTATAAAGACCGCAGCTTTCATATTTATAGCTCCTTTAGTTGGTATGTTTATGGCATTTGTTATGTCGCTTTGGTTCATGAGTTCTTTTAAAAAAGGATTCAAGTCTAAAATATTCTCACTTATTATTCTGGCAATTGTAGTTATATTCTTAACATTGAAGCTGGAGTTTAACAGAGAAATAGTAGCCAGCAAAACAGATTATGAAACCTATATCTGGCAGGTGATTTTTTATTCGAAGAATTTTAAATGGTTATTGCTTGCATTTATACTTACAGTAATGGCTGTTTTTGCTCTCTATTTAAGTACTTTGAATGCACATAAATCGAATCAATGGTTTAAGCGTTTACAACTAATATCATCAGCTGCATTCAGTATCGGTCATGGAGGTAATGATGCGCAAAAAGTTATGGGTATTATTACAGCCGCATTAATTGCTGGTGGCACAATCACTGAATTTGGACAAATGCCCGATTGGGTTCCTATTTCTTGTTATGCGGCAATAGGCCTTGGCACCATGAGCGGCGGCTGGAAAATTGTAAAAACGATGGGTACAAAAATTACAAAAGTTACGCCTTTTGAAGGTGTAGCCGCAGAAACAGCCGGCGCCATAACATTATTTATTACAGAAGCACTAAAAATTCCAGTAAGTACAACGCATACAATTACTGGAGCAATCATGGGGGTTGGTGCCACCAAAAGGTTATCTGCTGTTCGCTGGGGAATTACTATTAGTTTAATATGGGCATGGATATTAACAATACCAGTGAGTGCATTATTAGCAGCAGGTGTTTATCATATCGTAATTCTCTTTTAAATAATAGAACTCATTAAAATAAAAATCCTGACTTTTGTCGGGATTTTTTATGCAAAAGATACTTGTAACAGGCGGCTGTGGCTATATCGGTTCACATACAATTGTAGACCTGATTGAAAACGGATATGACGTTATTTCGGTTGATAACAATTCCCGTTCAAACCCCAATATGTTTTCTGGTATTGAAAAAATAACCGGAAAAAAAATCAAGAATTATAAAGTTGATCTCTGCAATTACGATGACACATTTGCGATCTTTTTAGAAAATGCCGACATTACTGGTGTAATCCACTTTGCTGCTTACAAATCGGTAGAAGAATCTGTAAAAGACCCGTTACTATATTTTGAAAATAATATAAATTCTTTAGTCAACCTGTTGAAATGTGTTCAGGAATTTAAGACACCGAATTTTGTATTCTCTTCTTCCTGCACAGTTTATGGAAATGCGGATAAAATGCCAGTAACGGAAAGTACTCCGCTTATGCCCACAGAATCCCCGTATGGAATGACGAAGCAGATAGGCGAACAGATTGTAAATGAATTTTCAAAAAGCTCCGGATTGCAAACAATTCTTCTCCGCTACTTTAATCCGGCTGGAGCTCATCCTTCTACTTCTATTGGCGAAATGCCATTGGGTAAACCTCAAAATCTTGTACCAGCCATCACACAAACTGCTATTGGACGAATACCAAAAATGTTTGTACATGGAACTGATTATGCGACCAGAGATGGTTCCTGCATAAGAGACTATATTCATGTTTGCGATCTTGCAAATGCACACACACTAGCATTAAAATATCTAGAAGAAGGAAGGAATAACAGCCTTAGCGAAATATTCAATCTCGGCAGTGGAAATGGTGTTACTGTTCTGGAAGCCATTCATGCATTTGAGAAAATAAGTGGCGTAAAATTGAGTTATGAAACCGGGCCCAGAAGAGCTGGAGACGTTGAAGCCATCTATGCTAATAATGATTTTGCTAACAATATATTAGGTTGGCATCCAAAATATTCGCTGGAAGATATTATGTCTACAGCCTGGAAATGGGAGCAGTTTTTAAAAGCAGATGAAACAGTTTTTAGGAGCCAACCAGGTGAGTTGAACTGATTTTCAACGATTCTGATTTCTACATACAGCATTCACCTCCTATCCCTTACTTTTGCGACATTAAAGAACAAATCATGTCATTAAAAGATATTCAATCAACAGGAAATAAAGATACCCGCAGTGGTTTTGGAGATGGCATTGTAGAAGCAGCCAGAAAAAATCCCAATGTTGTTGCTCTTACAGCCGATTTAGCTGGTTCGCTTAAGCTGAATCAATTTATGAAAGAATTTCCTGAACGTTTTTTTCAGGTTGGAATTGCTGAGGCCAACATGATGGGCATTGCCGCTGGAATGACGATTGGAGGAAAGATTCCATTCACAACAACGTTTGCCAATTTTTCTACAGGCAGAGTGTACGATCAGATTCGTCAATCCATTGCATATAGTGGTAAGAATGTAAAAATTTGCGCATCTCATG
>DAOLYC010000323.1:0-3261 GCA_035425605.1 Ferruginibacter sp. | reverse complement strand
AAAGATGCGGTTTATAGGCGAAGATGAAAACATCCTTTACTTATATGATGAAGCGGTATCGATAATTGGTTTAGATACCAGAACTTTTGAAATTGTTTCAAAAACAAATCCCAATTTCTTCATTTATTCAACAGGCGAAGAAAATTTAACTAAAGTAAGTGATAATATAATCAATCACCGGGCGGCATTTATGATTAATTCAAAACTCTATTTATGGGACCTTAAAAAACAAGTCCTGGTATCCCGGTCCGATTCCATTCCTGCCGCTTCACTATACTTCCTGCATCTTAAAACAAGCAATGAAGTTTTATATTATACATATAAAATTAATACTGCACTGCAGGCATATAATTTCAGTACCAAATCAAATACGCTTTTACCTTTAAAAGGAAAAAAAAATGAATACATAGGGCTGTGTGCAATACATGACTGGAAGGGTAAAAAACTAATCTCTTTTAATGGAAACCTGTATGAAACCGACAGCGGCTTGCAGGTATTGAAATCAGAATTGGTGAATTTTCAGAACAAACCATTTGTTGAAACACAAAATATCGGGGGTATCAGGGAAGATTATTTCGGCAATCTTTACCTGCTCACCGTTACAGCCGGAATACGCAAGGTCATAAGGAACAATTACCCGGTTAAGTATTACGGAACCGATAAGAAGGAAGACAATAATTCAATGTCTATATTACCGGATAAAATCAATAACCGGGTTTTCATAGGCACATTTAGCAGAGGGCTGTTGGTTTTTGATACCCTTCAAAACCTGGTAAAACAGATTAAAACACTACCAGGAACCGACAATGGGTTTACCTTAAATACCATCATTAAAAATAATAAAGGAGACTACCTGTTGTTTATTCAAGGGCAAAGAAGTGTTTGGCAATTAAGCAAAAATCTTTCCCAACTTAAACCCCTAAAGATTACTACAAACGTAACTGAAGAAAAAAGGGGTATTCAATTTTTTGGTACACCCCTATTTAGGGATGAAAAAGGGGCCATTGCCCTCACACAAAGTATGCTATACAAAATTAATTTCACACAAGGGCAAATTACTGAGCACAAGGTAACACAGTATTATACAATGGGCGGGCTAAAATTCGGCAACAATATAATAACACATGCTAACGATCAGCTTGTTTTTCTAGATGCAGAAACAATACAGGAATTAAAAAAGGTACCTTTTAAAAATACAGGAAATGTAAGGTGTTTTGCAAAAGATGCGGATAACTATATATACATGGGTTCCAATAATGGCATTTTTAAAATTGACAGCACCGGAAAAATTTTGCAACATTTAAATACCAGTAATGGGCTCCCCGATAATTGTATTTATGCAATAGCTATTGACAGGAAAGGCAATTTATGGTGCAGTTGCAATAGGGGCATTTTCAGGATAAATAAAGACGGAAGTATTTTGCAGCTAAAAAAAGAAGATGGCCTGCAGGAAAATGAATTTAATACCAATACGGTTGCTATTGCAGATGATGGTGAATTTTTTTTTGGAGGAGTAAATGGGGTAAGCAGTTTTTACTCATCGGAAATCAACAGTTTTAATGAAAATATAAAACTCCTTGTATCGAATATTTTGGTAAATAATGAAGTATTTCTGGGAGACAGGGCAGTTTGGGATATTAAAAAAATAAACCTTCCTTATAATAAAAATTCGGTTTCATTTGATTTTGTGGCTATGGGAAACAGCAACCCCGACCAGTATATTTATCAATATAAAATGGAAGGGATAGATAATGTGTGGTTAGAAAAAAAAGATTTGCAACCGGTAAGGTATTCATTGCCCCCAGGAAATTATATCTTAAAATTATATGCTTCCCGGGTTTTTAATAAAGATGCAAAACCGTTGAAAGAAATACATATTATCATTGGCCCTCCATTCTGGAAAACCTGGTGGTTTCTTTCATCCCTTTCATTACTGGTTATAGGGTTTATAGTTTATTTGGCAACCTTATTTAGTAAAAGAAAATATGAAATTAAATTAAATGAGCTTGAAAACGAACACAAAATCCAACTGGAAAGAGAACGTATTTCAAGAGACCTGCACGATAGTGTTGGCGCTTATGCCAATGCAGTGCTTTATAACACAGAATTGTTGCAAAAAGAAGAAGGAACCTTAGAGAGAAAAGAATTAATGAACGACCTCAGGTTTGCCTCTAAAGATATTATTACTTCTTTAAGAGAAACGGTTTGGGCATTGAAGAAAAAGAGCTATACTGCCGAAGAATGTTTTTTAAGAATCAGGAATTTTATTCAGCCCCTTGCACGGTACTACCCGAATATACAGTTTGTGGTGGAAGGAAAAACCTCCTCAGGGATAGAATTAAATTATGTGAAGGCGCTTAACGTTGTAAGAATTATTCAGGAGGCGGTTACTAATGCCATAAAACATTCTGCTCCTGATATAATAAAGATTCAAAGCAGTGAAAAAAACACTCGCTGGCTATTGGAAGTTAGTAACAACGGTAATGGGTTTAACTACGATGAAATAAAATCCAAAGAAGAGGGCAACGGGTTGAAGAATATGCAATTGAGGGCAAAAGATTCGGGATTTGAAATTCATATTGAATCTGAAAAAACAAGCGAAACTAAAATCAGCCTGCTCATTTAAGTTATCCTTTTGGAGTATTTTTTTAAAAACAATTAGTTATTTACTTGTGTTTCATATGCCAATAAAAGTTGCCATAATTGATGATAAAGCCAGTAACCGCAATATCCTTAATGATAAATTAAAAAGGGGTGGATTTTTTGAAATTGTATTTACTGCCGAAGACGGGAAAGATTTTTTACAAAAAATGAAAAGCCTTAAACCCGAACAACTGCCGGATGTAGCACTCATGGATCTGGAAATGCCCAATATGGACGGCGTTGATGCAATAGCCGCAGGGTCGTCTTTTTTCCCAACAGTAAAATTTGTTGTGCTTACCATTTTTGATGATGAGGATAAAATATTTAAAGCCATTAAAGCAGGTGCTTTTGGCTACTTACTCAAAGAAGAAAGCGCTGAAAACATTTCGGAAATGTTATTGCAAATGCATGAAAGCGGCGTGGGGCCGGTTTCGCCAGGGATAGCCCATAAAATGCTTCAGTTGGTACAAAACAATGAACTCACCATTGTTCAAAAACCCAACCATTACGAACCAAAAACATTTTTTGACCTTACCGACCGGGAAAAGGAAATACTTCAATTGTTAGTGCAGGGGCTATCATATAAAGAAATAGGAACCGAATTAAATATCAGCACCA
>DAOLYC010000322.1:0-3288 GCA_035425605.1 Ferruginibacter sp. | reverse complement strand
GCGCCCCGGCGACCAGGAGGGCGGCGCCCGTGACGCGGGCTTCCGGCAGCGCCACCCAGAGCAGCAGGGTCGCGCCGAGCCAGATCAGCGCCGCCTTGTCGAAGCGCTGCATCGGCGCGACGGGCAGGCGCCCCGGCCCGCGCCGCACCAGCCAGTTGCGCGTGAAAGACGGCACGACGCGCCCGCCGATCACGCCTATCATCATGATGCCGGCGCCGAGCCCGATCCCAGCACAGGTGCTATTATGACTCCCATTTTTCAAACAAGCACATACGTGCAGGAAGCGCCTGGCAAAAACAAAGGTTATGAATATGCCCGAAGCCAAAACCCAACCCGTAAAGCATTGGAAGACGCTTATGCAATTATTGAAAATGCTAAATATGGTTTAGCATTCAGTAGTGGTGTGGCTGCTACCGATGCTGTGATGAAATTATTAAACCCCGGCGATGAAGTGATAGCCGCCAACGATATGTATGGAGGCAGCTATCGCCTGTTTACAAAAGTTTGGGAACGCTATGGCATTAAATTCGTATTTACTGATACAACAAACGCAATAAATGTTAAGAACGCTTTAACTGCCAATACAAAATTAATTTGGGTTGAAACTCCAACAAATCCTTTAATGAACATTACAGATATTGCGGCAATAGCTGCTATATCTAAAGCCGCAAATACTTTGCTTTGTGTTGACAATACCTTTGCTTCGCCTTATTTACAAAATCCATTAAACCTTGGTGCCGATATTGTAATGCACTCAGCAACTAAATATTTAAGCGGCCATAGTGATGTTATACAAGGCGCATTAATGATGAACGATAAAGAACTTAGAGAAAAATTATACTTCATTCAAAAAAGTTGTGGCGCTGTACCTGGCCCAATGGATTGTTTTTTAATATTAAGAGGTATAAAAACATTGCATGTACGCATGAAACAACATTGCGAAAACGGCGAAAAAATTGCTCGCTGGCTTCGCAGCCATGCAAAGGTTGGCAAGGTTTACTGGCCGGGATTTGAGGACAGCGCTGGCTTTGAAATAGCCAACAGACAAATGCATGGTTTTGGTGGCATGTTAAGTTTTGAACTGAAAGATAAAAGTGTTGAAGCCGCTAATAAACTGCTTTCATCTACTCATTTATTTTCGCTGGCCGAAAGTTTGGGGGGTGTTGAATCGCTTATAAACCATCCTGCAAGTATGACACATGCCAGCATACCCCGTGAAGAGCGAATTAAAAACGGGTTAAGCGATGGGTTGATAAGGCTTAGTGTGGGAATTGAAGATGCTGATGATTTAATTGAAGATTTAAACAAAGCCATAGGCTAAAATCTTTTAAGATGAAAGTGAACTATAAAATCTTTTTATTATTAATTAGTTTAATCTTCATAATTGGAGAAGCTAAATCGCAAACAATTGCAGTTGATTTACAAACTTACATTCAACAAACAATTGACAGTGCTTATGAAAAAGAAAAAATACCGGGCATTTTTGTTGCTGTTTTAGATAATGAAAAGCGCTCTTATTTCAGTTCGGGTTTTGCTAAGCCTGAAATAAAAACGCATTTCGACTCCACTACCGTTTTTGAAATAGGAAGTATCACTAAAACATTTACTGCATATATATTAATGGCCGTACTGCATGAAAAAAGAATTTCTGATACCGCTTCAATAATTAACTTTCTGCCCGATTCGGTACAAAAAAATAAAAATCTGTTACGAATCAGTTTTATAAGTTTAATGAATCATACTTCGGGTTTGCCACGTTTACCAAACAATTTGAAAATTGAAAATGTTAGGCAGCCTTATGAAAATTATTCGGAAAAAGACCTGTATGCATATTTAAAGGTTTGTACGCCCATGCCAGATGGGAAATACAATTATTCAAACCTGGGAGCTGGCCTGGGCGGTGTGTTAGCTGAACGCATATCTGGAA
Organism: Ferruginibacter sp.; assembly: GCA_035425605.1. Lineage (GTDB taxonomy): Bacteria > Bacteroidota > Bacteroidia > Chitinophagales > Chitinophagaceae > Ferruginibacter. Next base: position 1,361 of record DAOLYC010000322.1, on the reverse strand, counting down.
AAACCTATGCCCAACTCTTAGATGAATATATCTTCCTGCCATTTAAAATGGTTACGGAATTTAATACAGTTGCCAACTCTAATAATTACAGCCAGGGATATTTTGCTAAAGATGATAAAACTCCTTATTGGAATATGAATGTATTAGCCCCTGCAGGCGGCTTAAAATGTTCGGGCAGCGAAATGCTTAGCTATCTGCAAAACTTATGTTTTCCTCAAACAAAAAACGCTAAAAAAATCATTAGTGAATTAACCTCGCAAACAGTAACTATAAATGAAAAACTGGCAGTGGGCAGAGGCTGGCATATTTTTTTTGAAAAAGATGAACCTGCAATTTATTGGCACAATGGAGGCACTTATGGTTTTTCTACTTTTTGCGCTTTTATTAAAGGTAGCAGCAAGGCGGTTATGGTTGTAATAAATCAAACCGGAAAAAATAATATTAGCGATTTGCTGGGCATTAAAATTATTAAAAAGATGATGAGTGAAAAATGATCTAAAAGCACTAAAAGCTTATTTAGATGCCAAGGCAGATCAATATAACGGGTCTTCATTTATACCAACCGATCCCATATCCATCCCACATCTATTTACAAAAAAACAGGATATAGAAATTGCCGGTTTTTTTGCGGCCATTTTCTCCTGGGGCAATCGTACCACTATTATAAAAAAATCAAAAGAGCTTTTACAGCTTATGGATAATGCCCCTTACGATTTTTGTTTAAACCATACAGATACGGATCTTAAAAGTCTTTTAGTTTTTAAACATCGCACATTTAACGCAACCGATTTGTTGTACTTTATTTCATTTTTTAAAATGCACTACTCAAAACAGGAATCTTTTGAAACCGCTTTTACCAAATGGATGCATAAAGATGATGAAACTGTGGAGAATGCCTTAACAGGGTTTTATCATTATTTTTTTTCATTGCCACATATTCCCGAACGTACCAGGAAACATATTGCCTCGCCCGAAAAAAAATCAAGTTGCAAACGCTTGAATATGTTTTTACGCTGGATGGTGCGTTTTGATGACAATGCGGTGGATTTTGGAATCTGGAAAAAAATTTCACCGGCACAACTTGTTTGCCCGCTTGATGTACATGTACAAAGGGTTTCAAAACAATTAGGTATTTTACAAAGTTCAAAAACAAATTGGGCTGCAGCGCTTGAACTAACAGCCTTCTTACGTAATTTAAACTATGCTGATCCAATAAAATATGATTTTGCCTTATGCCATTTAGGCATTGATAAAAAAGAATTTTAACTTTAATTCGTCTTATTATATAAGGCTATACTTGGGTGTTAGTAACTATAAACATTAATTCTTATTTTACAACTCTCAAAAAAAATCATTTCCGA